>NZ_NXEI01000002.1:0-28502 GCF_002441635.1 Dietzia sp. WMMA184
GAAGGCGCTGTGGACGCGGCCCCGCTCGGAGGTCACCGACGAGGAGTACGCCGAGTTCTACCGTCACGTCTCGCACGCGTGGGACGAGCCGCTGGAGACGATCACCCTCAAGGCGGAGGGCACGTTCGAGTACCAGGCGCTGCTGTTCCTTCCCACGCAGGTGCCGTTCGACCTGTTCTCCCCGGACACCAAGCGCGGGGTGCAGCTCTACGTCCGTCGTGTCTTCATCATGGACGACTGCGAGGAGCTGGTCCCGCCGTTCCTCCGCTTCGTCAAGGGCATCGTCGACGCCCAGGACCTGTCGCTCAACGTTTCCCGCGAGATCCTCCAGCAGGACCGCCAGATCCGGGCGATCCGCAAGCGCCTGGTCAAGCGGGTGCTGCAGACGATCGAACAGATCAGGACCGACCGGCCGGAGGAGTTCCGCAGCTTCTGGGCAAACTTCGGTGCCGTCCTCAAGGAGGGCCTGATCGCGGACGTCGACGCCCGGGAGCAGTTGCTGGCCGTGAGCACGTTCGCCTCCACGCGTCCCGCCCAGGCGGGCGCCGGGAACGCCGGGTCCGGATCGGACGAGACCCCGCGCGACGACGAGCGTGACGACGACGAGGTGGGCACCACCATCGCCGAGTACGTCTCCCGGATGGCCGACGGGCAGGAGGAGATCTACTACCTCACCGGGACGTCCCGCGCGGCGGTGGAGAACTCCCCGCACCTGGAGGCGTTCCGTGCCCGCGGCGTCGAGGTCCTCATCCTCACCGACCCGGTCGACGAGGTGTGGGTGGACGCGGTCGGCGAGGTCGACGGCAAGCGCCTGCGGTCGGTGGCCAAGGGCGACGTGGACCTGTCCGGCATCGGCTCGGAGGGCGAGAGAACAAGGACGAGCCCGACGCGGCCGAGTTCGCCGACCTGCTCACCTGGCTGGGCGAGGAGCTGTCGGACGAGGTCAAGCAGGTGCGCCTGTCGCACCGGCTCACCGAATCGGCCGCGTGCATGGTGGGCGACGAGTTCGACATGACTCCGCAGCTCGAGGCCATGTACCGCGCTTCGGGCATGGAGTTGCCCACGAGCAAGCGGATCCTCGAGCTCAACCCCACGCACCCGCTGGTCGAGCGGCTGCGCGAGCAGTACGCATCGGATCCGTCGGCGCCGGGCCTGGCCGATACCGCCCGGCTGCTGTCGGGTGCGGCCGTCCTCGCGGAGGGCGGCACGTTGTCCGATCCGGCCGCGTTCGCCAAGTTGCTGGTCGACCGCATCTGACGTCGCCCCAGCGGCCCATCGCGCCGCTGGCCCGGCGGCCTCGTCGGCTCGAGCAGCCTCGCCGGTTTCCCGGCTCGCACGCCCGCTGCTCCGCAGGATCCCGTCAGGGCTCCCGCGGCGCGGCGGGCGTTGTTGCCGACCTCCCCGCCCACAGCGACGGCCGGGGCGACGACTACCCGATCACCGGTGTCCGGCCCCGGCCAGGGAGCCGCAGGCCACGCCGATCACCGCCCCGAGCGCGGTCTCGGCCGGGGTGTGGTGGCTGATCCGCACCCGCGCCCAGGCCACCGTCGGTACGAGGGCCAGCAGTCGCCAGTAGCGGGGTGAGAGTTCGCGGGCGAGCACCGCGACGGCCCCGGAGAGCACGGCGGTGTGGAACGACACCTTGATCCGGAGCGTCGCGGCCCCGGCCACGCCCAGCGCCACCAGTGCGGCCCGCGTCATCCGCTGCAACTCGTCCGGGGCGTCGCCCCACCGTTGGGCCGCGAGCAGGGTCGCCACCGACCCGGCGATGCCGACGATCACCAGGGGGCGGTCCTCCCGCCGGGTGACGTGGTGGTCGGACAGCGCCTTGCGTCGGACCCGCCAGGTGATCGCGGCCTGCGGAACGATGCCCAGGCCGGCGGCGGTCGCGAGCCCCCACCCGGTCGACCCCACCGCCCGGCCGAGGTGCACCGACCCGACGGTGAGCACCACCCACGGGGCGCAGACCTCCGTCAGAACCGTCGCCGGGAGCACGCCACGCGTCCGCCCATCCGGCGCGACCGAACCCCGGGCCGACGCACCGCTCTCGACCACCACGCTCTCCGCCACCCCCGAAAATCCGCTATCCCGAATACGGATCCGCTGGTTTGATTGGACTAGCGGATCCGGAGGGAGAGTAGCGGATCTGGCCGGGGCGGATCGGAGTGCGGTGCGGGGTGGGGTGGTGCGTGCGGTGCGGTGCGGTGCGGTGCGGGGTGGCGCGGGGCGGGGCGGACCGGAGTGCGAGGCGGGCCGGGCGCGGGGCGGGTCAGCGGGGCCGGATCTCGGCGAGGCACTGCTCGGCCAAGCTCAGGGTGGCTGCGTCGAACAGCAGCAGCGTGGCGGACTCCACCTCGGTGTCGATGCCGGCGAGAGTCCCGAGCGCGGTGCGGATCGCGTCCTCGCGCGGCCAGCCGTAGGCCCCGGCGGAGATGAGCGGGAAGGCCACCGTGCGGGCGCCGAGCTCGTCGGCCACGGCGAGGGAATTGCGATAGCAGCCGGCCAGCAGCGCTCCGCCGCCGGTGCCGCCCGTGCCGCCCGTTGCTTCCGCGCCGCCGGTGCGTTCGTAGACCGGGCCCACGGTGTGGATGACCCAGCGGGCGGGGAGATCTCCGGCGCCGGTCGCGACGGCCTGTCCGGTCGGCAGCCCGTCGCGCAGGCGGCCCGCCCTCAGCTCCCGGCACTCGGCCAGGATCGTCGGCCCGCCCGCGCGGTGGATCGCCCCGTCCACACCGCCGCCCCCGAGCAGGGAACTGTTGGCCGCGTTGACCACCGCGTCGACGGCCATCCGGGTGATGTCGCCATGGCCCAGCTCGATCCGGGCGCGCCTCGTCGTCGTCATCCCGACACCCCGGGCGTCACGGCCTCGCGGGGTGACCTCCGGTGGGTGATCATCGGCGTCGGTGAGTCGTCGAGGCGGTCCATCAACCACATGATGGTCGCCACCTCGCCCACCCACGCCAGGCTCACGCACCAGCCGGCCAGGATGTCGCTCGGGAAGTGCACACCCAGGTACATGCGGGTGACGCCGATGGCCGGGACATACCCGGCGGACCCGACGATCACCGGGTAACGCCACGCCGTTGGCCAGGCCAGGACGCAGGCGCACCCGGCCAACGCCGCGCTCGCCATGGCGTGACCGCTGGGGAACGAGTAGCTCTTCTCCTCCACGATGTGGGTGAAGAACGTGGGCCGACCCCGCCGGTACAGGGCCTTGAGCACCGAATTGATGACCGTCGACCCCACCAGGGACACCGTCAACAGTGCGGCGGGCCGGCGACTGCCCCGGACGGAGACCAGATACGCCGAGGTGGCCAGGGCGAACAACGGCACCGCAGTGACTCCGCCGAGTTCGGTGACGGCCCGGACGATGCGCGTGTTGCGCGGCGAATGGCGACTCTGCAGCCACAGCATGACGGGGCGGTCGAAGGGCAGGCCCGCATCGCCGCGGATGCGCTCGGCCAGCTCGACGAATCCGATCACCGGGGTCGCGAACCCCACGAACGCCACCCCGAAGATCGTCCACGTCCCGCGCGGCAGGGGCATCTCCCGCCGGTCGACGATGCTGCCCAGCACCCCGTCCGACGGGTACAGCTGCCGCAGGATGTCCCGAGCGGAGGTGAACGCTCGGGAGCGACGGGAGGTCGTCGTGCGCGACATGCCCCCACACTAGGCAGAGCGGCGGCCTTCCCGCCGGTGGATCGCCGCGAGGTCGGGTGCGGCGCGGTTAGGGTGGGCCGCAGGCGACCCGAGAGGCGGACGACGAATGAGCCAGACCCGTGTGGAACATGACCTGCTCGGTACCAAGGAGGTCCCGGCGGAGGCGTATTACGGCATCCACACGGTCCGGGCCGTCGAGAACTTCCCGATCACCGCCACCACCATCAGCGACATCCCCGACTTCGTCCGCGGCATGGTCATGGTCAAGAAGGCCGCCGCGCTCGCGAATCTCGAGATGGGTGTCCTCGACGAGACGGTGGCGAAGGCGATCGTCGGGGCCTGCGACGAGATCCTGGTCGACGGGCGCTGCATGGACCAGTTCCCCTCCTGCCAGTTCCAGGGCGGCGCCGGCACCTCGGTGAACATGAACACCAACGAGGTCGTGGCCAACCTCGCCCTCGAGCGCCTCGGCCACCCCAGGGGCTCCTACGACATCGTCAGCCCCAACGACGACGTCAACCGTTCACAGTCCACCAACGACGCCTACCCGACCGGATTCCGCATCGCCCTGTGGCACGCGCTGGAACGGCTCGAACCGGCGATCGTCGCCCTGCGGGAGGCCTGCTACGACAAGTCCGAGGAATTCCGCGAGGTCCTCAAGATGGGGCGCACGCAGCTGCAGGACGCGGTCCCCATGTCGATGGGCCAAGAGTTCGGCGGCTTCGCCGTGACGCTCGACGAGGAACTCCACGTCCTCGGCGCCGCGGCCCGGATGCTGCTCGACGTCAACCTCGGTGCGACCGCGATCGGCACCGGAGTCAACACCCCGCCCGACTATCGTCGCGCCGTCATCAGACATCTGCGGGCCGTCACCGGACTGCCGGTCACCGGCGCGATGAACCTCATCGAGGCCACCAGCGACACCGGCGACTACGTCAACGTCCACGCCGCCCTCAAGCGGACCGCGGTGAAGGTCTCCAAGATCTGCAACGACCTGCGGCTGCTGTCCTCGGGGCCGCGCGCCGGCTTCAACGAGATCAACCTGCCGGAGCTGCAGGCCGGGTCGTCGATCATGCCAGCCAAGGTCAACCCGGTGATCCCCGAGGTCGTCAACCAGGTGTGCTTCAAGGTGATCGGCAACGACGTCACCGTGACCATGGCCGCCGAGGCAGGTCAGCTCCAGCTCAACGTCATGGAGCCGGTGATCGCCCAGGCGATGTTCGAGTCGATCTCGCTGCTGACCAACGCCATCGAGACGCTGACCGAGAAGTGCGTGGAGGGGATCACCGCCAACGTCGAAGTGGCCCGCCAGAACGTGATGAACTCGATCGGGATCGTCACCTACCTCAACCCGATCATCGGCCACCACAACGGTGACCGGGTCGGCCGTGAGTGCGCCCGGTCGGGCCGCGGGGTCCGGGAGGTGGTGCTGGAGATGGGGCTGCTGTCGGCGGAGGAGCTCGATGACATCTTGTCGCCGTCCAACCTCCTGCGGCCGAAGTACAAGGGAAAAGGTGGTACACGGGACGTGGCACAACCCGGGCAGGATATGACCGGCCCCACGGCCTGAGCCGCCGGGTCGGAGTCGGACCAGGGCGGTCCGACTCCGACCCGGGTGAGCCGTGTCAGGCGGGGGGCTCGCCGACGCGGCCGATGCTGCTTACGGCGAGGTTCCCCAGCGAACTGTCGAAACCGAACTGCTGGTCGATGAATGCGGACGAGCCCGAGATCGCGGCGTTGATGGCGGCGGACGAGCCGACGGTGTAGTCGAACTGGGCGAAGAAGTCGGCGATGGCCTTGAGCATGAGTGCCTCCAGATGGATCGGTGGTCGCGCCGCGAACCGGGCGGCGGGACGTGAGCTGGCCTACACAGGTGATATCGGACCCGCCGCCCCGATCGTTAGCCGCGCAAACTGATGATTCCGGCCCGCGCGCCCGCTACCGTCGCACCATGAGCTTTCCCGCCTCCCGCGTCGTCGCCGGGCGCGAGATCACCTTCCCGGTCCCCGTCGTGTCCGCCTCGGTCTCCGGCGCGGCGTTCCTCACCCGGGCAGCCGTCGTCCGCCGGCTCATCGCCGCCGGCCGCCAGTCCGCCGTCCTCGACGCTGCGGGCGCCGAGCCGGTGGCACTGCCCGGCGGCCGGACCCCCGCGATCATGATCCACGTGCGGTACCACGACGTGCCCGGCAACGTCCTGGGTGCGTACCACGAGATGGGAGTGGCTTTCCAGCTCAAGGTGCCGGGCCACGGGACGCTGGTGCACATCCACGAACTGCCGGTGGACCAGGACTTCACCCTCGCGGCGGGCAACGAGCTGTGGGGCTTTCCCAAGTGGAAGGGCGACATGGTCGGCACCGCCGGCGGGGCGCTCGACGATGCCCGTCTCGGGGCGGTCGGGTCGGCGGGCGCGGGCGGGGTCGATCTCAGGCTGGATACCCGCGTCGGTGTCCCGATCCCCGGCAGCCAATCACTCGCCATGAACTGCGTGCAGGTCCTCGACGGTCAGCCGGTGCGGGTCACGGCCGAGGCCACCGCCCGAGGTGGGCGGATGCGTCCGCTGAGCGGCGCTCGCGTGACGATCGCGACGGGCGCGGATGACAGCGACGCCGATGTCGCGCGGTTCGCCGAGGCGGTACGCGAACTCGGGCTGGACCGCGCCCGCGCCCTCGCCACCTTCTCCTACGACAGGTTCGAGGCCGAGTTCCAGGCGCCCGAACGGATCGGCTGACGCCGCCCGGGGGCGCCGCCCAAAGCGGCGTCGCCCAGAGCGGCGTCGCCGAGCAGCATCGCGAACGCGGCGATTCCGCTCACACCCTGCGCGTTGCCGATGAGCCACTGCAGCACGTGGGCGGCTGGGTCGACCGTGGTGAGCGCGTAGGCGTAGTGCGTGCCGATCAGGTGGGTGAGGACCAGGACCGCCACCGCGATCCGGACCGGTCTGCGCCGGGCGGTCAGTAGTAGCGGGATGGCGATGACCACGCCGGACCAGTGGTGGGTCACCGCCACCGGAGAGGCGATGAAGACCCCGAGGGCGACCAGGAGCAGGGCGTCGACGGGCCGGTTGTCCCGGGTCAGTCGCCAGGCTCCCCAGGTGGCTGCCGCGGCGACGAGCAGGAAGAAGCCGTAGACGGGCGGGTCGAGGTGCTCGGCGGGGATCCGGGCCCGGGCCAGCAGGCCGCTCAGGGCCTGGTTGGGGACGAAGTGCCGTGTGCCGCCCCGTTCGGTGAGGAAGAACTCGGCGGTCCAGAAATGCCAGGACTCGGCCGGGCGGATGAGGTGCCCGAGGCCGATCGTGGCCGCGACTGTCCCAACCGCCCGTGCCAGGGACGCCCAGTCTCTACGGACGAGGAACAGAACGCCGAACGCGGCCGGGGTGATCTTGATGCCGGCGGCCAGGCCGAGCAAGACGCCGCGGGCGCGGCGGGGAGTGAAGCCCAGGACGTCGGCGGTGACCATGAGGAACAGGAAGATGTTGATCTGGCCGAAGCCGATGTTCGCGCGGATCGGCTCGAACAGCAGCGCCACGCCGGTCAGTGCCAGGGCCAGGGTTCGTGCGCCCTGAAGCTGGAGCCGGGACGCGGCCATGGCCAGGATCGCCCAGACCGCGACCACCGTGGCGGCGGTCCAGGCGAGTTGGGCGACAGTGGCTCCGAGTGGCGCCAGCGGCAGGAAGACGACGGCGCCGAACGGCGGGTAGATGAACCTGAAGCCCGAGCGGGTGGGAAAGCCCTCGGAGTACAGGTCCGCCCCGGCCAGCAGGGCCCGTCCGGCGTCCTGGAACACCTGGAGGTCCAGCATGAACTCGGTCGCGGCTCGCACCATGACCGCGGTGATCACGGCCGCGGTCAGGATCAGACCTGCCAGGCGCAGCGCGCTCCCCGGCTTCGGGAGGGTGTGCATCGGGTAGCGCTCCTTTCGGTCCGGAACGGGGTGCGGTCGACCAGGATGCGGTCTGGTCAGGCCGGGTCGGGCCAGGTCAGTGCCCCTCACCGAGGTTGCCGGAGAGCTTCTCCAGTCGCTCCTGGCTGGCCCCGTCGAGGCCGATGATCTCGACCGTCTTGCCCTTGGCCGCGTACTTGTGGCTGATCGCATCCAGGGTGGCCACGGTGGAGGCGTCCCAGATGTCGGCCTCGGTCAGGTCGATGACAACGTGCTGGGGATCGCCCGAGTAGTCGAACTGGTAGACCAGATCATTGCTGGAGGCCCAGAACAGTTCCCCGCGGACCCGGTAGGTACGGATGTCGATGGTGCCGTCGTGATTCACGTCGAGCTCCGAGACCTTCTCCAGGCTCGTCATGTGCGCGACCCGGCGGGCGAACATGACCATCGCGGTGAGGACGCCGAGGACGACGCCGATGGCCAGGTTGTGGGTGATCACGGTGGCGGCCACGGTGACGATCATGACGACCGTCTCGCTGAGCGGCATCAGACGCAGGGTGCGGGGATGGATGGAGTGCCAGTCCAGGGTGGCCACGGAGACCATGATCATCACCGCGACGAGAGCGGCCATGGGGATCAGGCCGACGATGTCGCCCAGTGCGACGACGAGGATGAGCAGGAAGACGCCCGCCAGGAGGGTCGACAGGCGGGTGCGGGCGCCCGACTGCTTGACGTTGATCATGGTCTGGCCGATCATCGCGCAACCGCCCATGCCGCCGAAGAAGCTGGTGACGATGTTGGCCACACCCTGGCCCCAGCCCTCGCGGGTCTTGTCGGTGCGCACCTCGGTGAGGTCGTCGACGAGTTTGGCGGTCATCAGGGACTCCATGAGCCCGACCAGGGCCATCGCCAGGGCGTAGGGGGCGATGATCTGGAGCGTCTCCATGGTCCACGGCACGTCGGGGATGAACAGCGACGGCAGCGAGTCGGGCAGTTCACCCTGGTCGCGCACGTTGGGCATGGTCCAGCCGAACAGCACCACGACGGCGGTGATCGCCACGATCGCGATCAGCGGTGCGGGAACCGCGGCCGAGAGCCGGGGGAAGAACACCATGATGCCGATGCCGGCCGCGACCATCGGGTAGACCAGCCAGGGCACCCCGAGCAGGTGCGGGATCTGCGCGGTGAAGATGAGGATCGCCAGGGCGTTGACGAACCCGACCATCACGCTGCGGGGGATGAAGCGCATGAGCCGGCCCACGCCGATCAGGCTGAGGACCACCTGGAAGATGCCGGCCAGCAGCACTGTGGCGACGAGGTAGTCCATTCCGTAGTCACGCGCCACGGGGGCGATGACCAGAGCGATCGCGCCCGTGGCGGCGGAGATCATCGCCGGCCGCCCGCCGGTGAAGGCGATCGTCACGGCCATCGTGAACGAGGCGAACAGCCCCACCCGCGGGTCGACTCCGGCGAGGATCGAGAACGAGATGGCCTCGGGGATCAGCGCGAGGGCGACGACCAGTCCTGCCAGCACCTCGGTGCGCAGCCGCCGGGCCGAGGAAAGGGCGTACCTGAATGACGCGAGGACACCGACGGGCGCCAGACCGTCATCGTCGACGCCGGGAGCGGGAGCGGCCCCGGGCGTGGTCGCGGGAGCTGTCACGGAGAATTTTCCTCACCACGTAGGGGCATGACACACTCTCCCGTAGCGGGAGATTCTGAATGTACCGTAACGGTAGAGTTGGCCGAGCGCGAACCCGAGCCCATGAGTGTGAACAAGCCCACAAGGAGAACGATGTCGGACGACGCGGTGCGCAAGATCGGCGAGGTCGCCGAGATCACCGGATTGTCGATCCGCACCCTCCGCCACTACGACGAGCTCGGCCTGGTGGTGCCCTCCGGTCACACCGCCGGTGGGTTCCGGCTCTACACCGATGCGGATGTCCAGCGACTGCTCCTGGTGCGGCGGATGAAGCCCCTGGGGTTCTCGTTGGAACGCATGAGGCAGTTCCTCCGGGCGACGGACGTCCTCTCGGCGGGCCGCGGCTCGGGTTCGGTGGAGCTCGACGACTGGCACGCGGCCCGGACGACGGTCGAGGAGATCCGCTCGGAGGCGGAGGCCCGCTATCGCGACCTGCAGACCCAGCTCGACTACGGCACGGAGTTCCTGCAGCTGGTCCGGAGATTCGACTAGGAGACTGCTGAACAAGCTGCGATCCTGGCACGGCCGGTGTGCGTGAGGGCCGGTTGGCCGTCGCGCGAGGTGCGGTGTTGGAGATTTCTGGGTTCGGCGAGAAGGGCGAGAGGTTCGCGGCGCCCACCGCGGGTTGTTCGAGCCTGTGCTGGGGCGGGAATGCCTGGCCCCGGCCCGCTGATCAGGCCAGGGCCCAGGTTCCGTTCTGGCTCGTTAGTCCCATCGCGACTAGCCGGCGCAGGTTCAGGGCGGCAACGCGGTGGTGGAGCCAGTCGTTGTTCTTCTCGACCCCGCGGTACGGCACGCGGCGGGCACCTCGGGTCAGCCAGGCGATCGAGCGTTCCACCATCGGTCGGTTCTGGCGGTAGACGGTCTTGAAGTCCTCATCGCCGGCCCGCTGGCGGTGCTGGCGTTGCAGCAGGTGATGCTCGCCGAGCACGACTTTGCGCCCCGTGGCTGAGGTGGTGCACCGCTGACGCAGCGGGCAGCCACGACACGCCGCCCCGAAGGTGGCATTGCCCTTGGCAGACAGGCCACGGGTGATGTTGGCGGGGCAGGTCAGGGTGCCCGCCACGGCGTCGAAGGTGAAGTCATCCAGGGTGAACCCGCCCTCGACTGCGGGCCGTAGCGGCCACGGCTTGACCAGGGGCAGCCACTGCTTGCCGGCCAGGGTGTGCAGCATGTCGCCGCTGGCATAGGCGGAATCGCCGAGCACTTCGACCGGCTCGCCGGCGTCGATGGTGGGATCGGCGGTGACCAGCTGCGCGCCGACCGCGGCATCGGAGTTGGTCGGCCCGTTGGGCTTGGTCAGGGAGCACATGGTGGTCAGGCCGGTGTCGGGCTCGACCACGATGTGGGCCTTGAACCCGTCTTGGCGGCGCTGGCGGGTCTTGTGGGCGTGGCGGGCATCGGGGTCCACGGTGGAGATCACCCGATCCGGGGCGGTGCGGCGGGCGATGCGCCACCGCCCGTCGGTACCGTCTGAATCCTCGGCCGGTTCGACATCCTGCCCTGCTACCAGCGCCAACAGGGCGACCGCTTCGGCCGGCTTGCCGCCGGCGGCGGTGATCGCCTGAACATCGAGTGCCGCCAACAGCGCCAGAGCATCGGCCACCAGGGCGGAGACCAACTCATCACGGGCGGCCTGGTCATCCCAGGCGATGCGCGGCTTACCGGCCTCGGTGTAGTCCTGCCCGCACACCGCCGCCAGCCGGGTGCACTCGGTGGCGATCAGCTCCTTCGCCCCGGGCACCTCGCGGCCGACCCGGCGGATCTGGGCGATGAGCTGGGTGATCGTGTCTTGACGGGCCACTGCGTCGTCCAAGACCGTTGAATCCAGCGCCCGGCGGGTCTTGGCCTTGACCGCACCGGTCTCGGCGATGACCTGGCGCACCACCTCGAAGATCCGCTGCGGTCGGTCACTGGCCGCCAGGCGGCGTCGCCAATAGGTCAACGTCGACGAGTTGAAACCCTTCGCATCGACCGGATACCCGCAGGCGGCCTTCCACCGCAGGTCGAACGTCAGCGCGTCGACCGCTTCCCGGTCTGAGTGACCGAACAGTGCCTGGAGCACGATGACCGAGGCGATCACCTCACCGGGAATCGACGGCCGGCCCCGGCCCGAGGGAAACAGGTCGGCGAACAACTCGTCCGGGAACAGCCGGTCCCGGTGCTCGGCGAGCAACGCGAACACGCTGCCCTCCTCGAGCAGATGCCCCGCCACCGACTCCACATCCAGCAACTCGCGCTGCCGATCCGACTCACCCTGCATGACCCACATCATTTCAGGGCCACCCCAACCCCGCAGGCCGGACACGCACTTTGTTCAGCAGTCTCCTAGGGCCTCCCGGCGCCGGTCGGCTCCAGTCGGGTCGCGGCAGGCGCGGAAGGCGTACCGGCAGTCAGTCCGCGGCGGCCCGTCCCGCGGCGAGGGCCTGACGGGCGACCGGCTCGGCGGCGGCCCGATCGGTGGCCACCAGCCCGATGCGGCTGCGACGGTCGAGGACGTCGTCGACGGTCAGCGCCCCCTCGTGGGTGACCGCGTAGGAGAACTCGGCGCGGGTGACGTCGAGGCCCTCGGCCACCGCCTCCAGCGGCCGGTCCAGCAGGCTGGCCGCCACCACGGTGCCGGCCTCCTGGCCGTAGCGCGCGACCAGGGAGGCGGGGAGGAGTCCGGCGGAGGTGGCCGCCACCGCGGCCACGGGATGCCCCGGCGCCCCGACGAGCGGGAGGTCGGCGGTCCGGCACGGACCGGCGGGGAGTCCTGCACGCCCCGCGACGAGGTCGACCACCTGCTCGGCCATGAGCCGGTACTCCGTGAGCTTGCCGCCGGTGATCGTGACGAGGCCGTTGTCCGAGGTGCGCAGGGCGTGATCGCGGGAGAGGTCGGCCGTGTCGCCGTCGCCGGAATCGACCAGGGGGCGCAGGCCCGCGAAGGTGCCCAGCACGTCGTCGCGGGTCAGCCGCACCTCGAGCGCCCGGTTGACGACATCCAGCAGGAAGTCGATCTCCGCCTCGGTTGACTCCGGCACGTCCGGCACCGGGCCGGGGGCGTCGACGTCGGTCAAGCCCACGTGCAGTCG
Organism: Dietzia sp. WMMA184; assembly: GCF_002441635.1. Classification (NCBI taxonomy): domain Bacteria; kingdom Bacillati; phylum Actinomycetota; class Actinomycetes; order Mycobacteriales; family Dietziaceae; genus Dietzia; species Dietzia sp. WMMA184. The sequence goes on from NZ_NXEI01000002.1 coordinate 12,316, forward strand.
CCCGAACTCGGCCGGGATGGCAAAGCAGAAGCGGTTGGTCTCACCCGGCACCGGCACGGTGAGGGCGCCGACGGGATGGCCCAACGCGGCCGCGTCGAGGACCAGGTGGGTGCCACGCGAGGGACGCACGCGCACGCCGGGAGTGGTCTGGCCGGCCCACACGCCGGTCGCCGACACGACGGCCCGCGCGGAGAGGGTGAACTCGTCGTCGTCATCGCTCCGCGCCGCGCCGCCGGCCCCCGGGCCGCCCCCCGCGCCGCCCCCCGCGCCGCCCGCGCCGAGCTCGTCGCGGACGGTGACCCGCGTGCCGCTCGACTCCAACACCCGCGCCCGCGTGATCACCCGGGCCCCGTGCCCGGCCGCCGTGCGCGCGACGGCGGTGACCAGGCGGGCGTCGTCGACGAGCTGACAGTCCCAGTTGAGGTGGCCGAACCGCAGTCCGTCGCGGCGCACGCCCGGCACGTACTCGGCGACCCGGCGCGGGCCCAGCACCCGCGCGCCCGGCAGGCGGTCGGCATGGGTCCCGGCGAGGCGCGAGAGCACGGTGCCGGCGACGAACCCGAGGCCCGGCAGCACTGCCCCCACCGGCGGGGTGTCGCGGTAGACGGGCACCACCTGCGCGAGCGGACGCACGAGGTGGGGGGCGGTGCGCTCGAGCATGATGCCGCGCTCGACGGCCGAGCGGCGTGCGATCGCGACGTTGCCGGTCGCCAGATAGCGCAGCCCGCCGTGGGCGAGCTTGGAGGACCATCGGCTGGTACCGAACGCCAGGTCGTGGGCCTCCAGCAACACGGTCTCGAGTCCGCGGGAGGCGGCGTCGAGCGCGATCCCCGCGCCCGTGATGCCGCCGCCGATCACGATGAGGTCCACGGGAGTGGAGCGGCCGCGCAGGTCGGCGAGCTCGCGCGCGCGTCGACCGGCGGACAGCGCGGTGGACGGGGCCGTCGCATCGGTGGGCCCGGGGCGCGCGGTGGGCCCGTGGTCCGCTTTCGCGTGCCCGGTCACAGGCCCAGGTACCCGGTCACGAGCAGGTGGAGCTCGGCGCGCCACGAGTCCGCGTCGAGCGGCGGGTCGGCCAGTGGAGCGGACAGCACGGCGGCCTGGACCGCGAGGTAGAGCATGGTGGCCATGCGGTCGGGGTCGCGGCCGGCGAGGCGGGCGTCGGCCGCGATGGCGCGGGCGAGGACGTCGCGGAGGAAATCGATGAGTCGGTGCTGGGACGTGCCGAGCCGGCGGAACACGTACTCGGCGAGCATGCCGCTCTCGTGTCGGCGCAGCGCGTCGAGCAGGGGGTCGGTGCGCACCTCGTCGGCCATCGCACACAGCAGGCGGGCCAACTCGTCGGCATCGTGGACCGCGCCTTCCAGCAGGTCCGGGCCGACGCGCTCGACCACGCCGGTGAGTTCGCGGGTGAGGAGATCGGCGACCAGTGCGCTGATGTCCGGCCAGTGCCGGTAGAGGGTGGTGCGTCCGACGCCGGATCGGCGCGAGACCTCGACCATCGTGGTGCGACTGGGGCCGATCTCGAGGATCGCGGCGCGGGCGGCGGTGAGTGCGCGGTCCCGGGTGGTGTGGCGCGAGGGGGCGGAGATGGTCACCGGGCCTCCTTCGCGGCGGGTCCCGCGGGGCGCGGGTCGGTGCCGGGACACCGGACGAAAACCCGTGAGCGGAACAGATCGTGCTCTAGTGTCCCAGTATGAGCGACGTGAACCCCGCTGACAAGCACCGATCCGGCCGCCTGCCGCTACCGCCGATGGACCTGTCCAGGTGGGGGACGGCCGCCGAGGCCACGGAGCTGAGCGAGAGCATCCGCGCCCTGCTGCGCGACGTGCTCGGCGTGACCGCGGAGACCGGGCGGACGTTCGACCCGTCCGCGGTGACCGCCTCGCCGTCGCGACTGACCGATGCCGATCTCGCCGCACTGGCCGACATCGTGGGCCCCGGCGACGTCTCGGCCGACGACGCGCAGCGCCTTCCGCGCGCCCGCGGCAAGTCGACGCCCGACCTGTTGGCGTGGCGGACGAGGCCGGCCGTGGACTGCCCCGATGCGGTGGTGGCCCCGGGGGACGACGACGAGGTGGCCGCCCTCCTGGACTGGTGCACCTCCGAGAAGGTCGCGGTCGTCCCCTTCGGCGGCGGCACTTCCGTCGTCGGCGGCCTGGACCCGGACTCCGGGACGAACAGGGCCGTGCTGAGCGTCGACCTGGCCCATTTCGACGGTCTCGAGTCCATCGACCCCGAGTCGGGGGAGGCGGTCCTCGGGGCGGGCGTCACGGGTCCGCGGGCCGAGGAACTGCTGGCTGAGCACGGTTTCTCGCTCGGGCACTTCCCGCAGTCCTTCCCCTACGCCACGCTGGGCGGTTACGCCATGACCCGGTCCTCGGGACAGAGCTCCGCCGGGTACGGGCGCTTCGACGAGATGGTCAGCGGGCTGACGGTGGTCACCCCGGTCGGCGTGATCGAGGCGGGCCGGGCCCCGGCGTCGGCCGCCGGACCGGACCTGCGGCAGTGGCTCCTGGGATCGGAGGGTGCGTTTGGCGTGTGCACCCGGGTGCGCGTGCGGATCCATCCGGTGCCGGAGGTGGTGCGGCACGAGGCGTTCCGCTTCCCCGACTTCGCCACCGGCGCCGCGGCGCTGCGCGCGGTCGAGCAGCAGGGGACGGGCCCGACGGTCATCCGCCTGTCCGACGAGACGGAGACGATGGTGAACCTCGCCACCGCGACCGAGTCGATCGGCGAGCAGACCGGGGACGACGAGGACCGCTCCGGGGGGTGTCTGTGTCTCTGCCTGTTCGAGGGCACGGCTGCCCACGCCGGGTCCCGGCACACGGAGACGCGGGAGGTCCTGATCGCCCACGGCGGCACCTCGCTGGGCCCGGGGCCCGCGCAGTCGTGGGAGCACGGCCGCTTCGGGGCCCCGGTCCTGCGCGATGCGCTGCTGGACAACGGCGCGCTGGTGGAGACCCTGGAGACCGCCACCGACTGGTCCCGACTGCCAGCACTGCGGGCCGCGGTCACGGAGGCGTTGACCACCTCGCTCGAGGCCTCCGGAACGCCGGCGCTGGTCATGTGCCACATCAGCCACGTCTACCCGACGGGTGCGTCCCTCTACTTCACCGTGGTCGCCGGTCAGCGTGGGCAGGACCCCGTCGCCCAGTGGCTCGAGGCGAAGCGGGCGGCCTCCGAGGCGATCGTGGCGGCCGGCGGCACGATCACCCACCACCACGCGGTCGGGGTGGACCACCGCCCGTATCTGGAGTCGGAGATCGGCGAGGTCGGCCTGCGGATGCTGCGCGCGGTGAAGAACGCCGTCGACCCCCACGGCGTGTGCAACCCGGGCACACTCATCCCATGAGCGCGCAGCTGTCCGACCGCCGGATCGGCGCGGTCACGCTACTGGTCAACCCCGCCGCGGGCGGTGGGCGCGGGGAGAAGGTGGCGGACCGGGCCGCCGGCCGGCTGCGTGCGCACGGACTCGAGGTCACGCGACTGGCTGGCGGCGGGGCGACCGAGTCCCTCGCGTTGGCGCGGCGGGCGGTCGCCGACGGGACCGACGCTCTGGTGGTGTGCGGCGGAGACGGGATGGTCTCGATCGCCGTGCAGGCGCAGGCCTTCACCGATGTGCCCGTGGGCATCATCCCGGCGGGCACCGGCAACGACCTGGCCCGCGAGTACGGCATCCCCCTGGGCGATCCCGAGGCCGCCGCGGACGTCATCGCAGACGGCCGGGTCGAGACCGTCGACCTCGGCCGGGCCACCCCGGACGGCGGGGAACCGACGGTGTTCGCCTCGGTGCTGTGCGCGGGGTTGGACTCCAGGGTCAACCGGCGGGTCAACGAGATGGGACTCCTCCGCGGGCCCCTGCGCTACGTCCTCGCCTCGATCATCGAGTTCCCGACCTACCGTCCCCGGCGCTTCCGGATGGTCTTCGACGCCGGACTGCCGAGCGAGGAGACCGTCGAGACCGAGGTCCTGCTCGGCGCGTTCGCGATCACCCGCAGCTACGGCGGGGACATGAAGATCGCGCCCGACGCGGATCGCGGCGACGGACTGTTCGACGTCTGCTATGTCGGGAAGATCTCCAAACTGCGCTTCATGCGCCACTTCCCCTCGATCTACTCCGGTGCCCACGTGGGCCTGCGCGGCGTGTCGACGAGGCGGTGCCGGACGGTCCGACTCGAGGCCCCGGACGTGGAGGCCTTCGCCGACGGGGACGCCATCGCGCCCCTTCCTGTGACCGTCGAGGTACTCCCCGGGGCGGGCCGGTTCCTCGTCCCCAGAAAGCCACTCCAGTCACATCAGCCTCATTGATATCTGCTGGTCACAGCATTGACGCCGTCCCGCGCCCGTCCTGTTACCTCATCGGCCAATTGGTTCGCTTCAGGCGCACCGAGGCGGCATGATCATCACCATGCGCACCAGTCTCATCGCGTCACTCGCGACGATCGCCGTCACCGCCGCCACCCTTGTGGGTGGGGCCGCGACCGCCTCTGCCCAGACGGCTGACCGGACACTGCCGTCCTTCATCCCGCAGCACCTGATCCCCGCCCATCTGGTGCCCCGGGTGGACGGGCTCGTCTCCCAGGTGCGCGCCGCGTTGCCCCCCGAGGTGTGGGCGGCGGTCGGCTCCAGCGAGATGGCCTACCAGGACATCACCGCCCTGGCCGTCGGCGGCGGGTTGCGCGAGGGCATCGTCCGCGAGATCGACTCGTACCGCGTCGGCCGCGCGCTCGGGACGCTGGCACCGAATCCGGAGCTCGACCGTGAGGCCCAGGCCTGGGCCGACCGACTCGCCGCCCGCGACGAGGTGGTCCACAACACCGCACTGATCGGCCGCGGCTACGGGGAGAACATCGTCGCCGCCGGGACCCACTGCGGCGCGACCTGCCTCGTCGACCTGTGGAAGAACTCGCCCGGCCACAACGAGAACCTCCTCGATCCCGGTTACCGGTCCGCCGGGATGGGAATCGCCTATTCGAGCGGCGGGAAGGTATTCGTGGTACACAACTTCGCGTACTAGAAGCAGGACCACAAGTAGAAGCCCGACCACTAGTAGAAGCCCGACCACTAATAGAAGCAGCACTCTGACTGAACCACTCGATCCGGCGGCACCGGCGCCCGGGTAGAGCCGAGACGACGGGGGAGACCATGTCCGAACGGATACTGAGAGCACTGAGGCTCAAGACCGATCCGGGGGTGTTCTTCACGACTGTCGGGGTCATCCTGCTCTTCGTCCTGGTGACGTTCTTCGCCGGCGAATGGGTGGGCAGCGTATTCGGCACCGCGTCCGGCTGGATCATGACCAACCTCGGTTGGTTCTACATCTTCGGTGTCACCGCGTTCCTCGGCTTCCTCATCTGGATCGCGCTCAGCCGGTTCGGTCACGTCCGCCTGGGCGGGGACGACGAGCTGCCCGAGCACTCCACACTCACCTGGTTCGGCATGCTGTTCGCGGCCGGGATCGGCACCATCCTCATGTTCTGGGGCGTGGCGGAGCCCATCTCGCACTTCGCGACCCCGCCGCGCGGGGGTGTCGAACCCGGCAGCCGGGAGGCCGCCACCGAGGCGATGGCGTTCACGCTGTACCACTTCGGCCTGCACACCTGGACGATCTTCGCGCTGCCCGCCCTGGCGTTCGCCTACTTCATCTACAAGCGCAAGATGCCGCCGCGGGTGAGCTCGATCTTCGCGCCGCTGCTGGGCGACAAGATCTTCGGCCCGCTCGGCAAGACGATCGACATCGTGGCGCTCGTCGGCACCGTGTTCGGTGTGGCGACGTCGGTCGGCCTGGGCACGCTGCAGATCAACGCCGGCCTGGACGAGCTGTTCGGCATCGCCATGTCCCCGGTCGTCCAGGTCCTCGTCATCGTCGTGGTCACCACCATCGCGTGCATCTCCGTGGCCCTGGGCCTGGAGAAGGGCATCAAGCGGCTGTCCAACCTCAACATCGCGGTCGCGGTCGCGCTGCTGATCTTCGTCGTGGCGACCGGGCCCACCCTCTTCCTGCTCAAGGGCACCGTCGAGTCGCTGGGGATCTACCTGTCGACCCTGCCGGAGCTGGCGCTGTGGAACAACGTCTTTCCTGCCAACGACGACCTGGCCTCGTGGCAGAACACGTGGACCGTCTTCTACTGGGCGTGGACCATCACGTGGTCGCCGTTCGTGGGCATCTTCATCGCCCGGATCAGCCGCGGCCGCACGATCCGCCAGTTCGTCTTCGGCGTCCTCGCCCTGCCGGTGGGCTTCTCGGTGTTGTGGTTCGGCATCTTCGGCATGGCCTCGTTCCACATCGAACTCTTCGGTTCCGGCGGCCTCACCGAGGCGGTGGTCGACGACGGCGACATCCCGGGCGCGCTGTTCGCGTTCCTGTCGAACTACCCGCTGGCCACGCTGCTCTCCGGTATCGCGGTGCTGCTCGTCGTCGTCTTCTTCACCACGTCCGTCGACTCGGCGTCGATGGTCGTCGACATGATGGCCTCCGGCAAGGACGACGACTTCGAGCCCTCGCCGACCCATCAGCGCGTCATCTGGGGCGTGCTCATGGGCGCGGTCGCGGCGACCCTGCTGGCCGGCACGGGCGAGGGCGGACTGACCGCGCTTCAGGAGGTCATCACCGTCATCGGCCTGCCGTTCTTCATCATGGGTTTCGTCATGATGTACAGCCTGGTGCGCGGGATCAGCAATGACATGGGGGAGAGGCCGCCCACGATCACCCGCCAGTGGCGCCGTGCCTACTCGGCCGAGGAGCTCGAGAAGCACGAGGAGGCGCCCTCGCCCGAGCCGGTGCACCCGCTGTACCACATCCCGGGGGACGGGGAGCAGGACGACGGTGCCCCCCTGTCGGCCGGCGACGACAAGGGGACGGCAACCGAGAAGGACTAGTGGCCGCGGACGTCGAGCATCGTCATGCCCGCGTGCATCTCCCACGCGAGGATCTCGGCGCCGTGGTCGCCGGCGGTGACACGCCGCCCCCCGGCGGCGGTCATCCGCGCGGCGTCGCCGGTGTCCATCGGGCCTTCGCCCTCCAGCGTCACCGAGCCCAGGGGCACGTAGAGGTGGACGTAGGGCGCGTCGGGGAGCTGGACGGACCGGCCCGGTGCCAGCCGCGCGGCGTGCAGCGCGGACGAGCGGTCGCGGATCCGGATGGCGGCGCGGTCGGCGTGGGTGGGTAGCCCTCCGGCGACGACGACGAGCTGGTTCTCCAGCTCCGCCGGTTCGATCTCCAGCTGTTCGTAGCCGGGATCCCCACCGGAGGAGTCCGGGACGACCCACATCTGGACGAGGTGGACCGGGTCGGCGGGGGCGGCCTCGGGGCGGACCGGGCCGTCGCGCCAGCCGTCGTTGCGTTCGGAGTGCAGGATCCCCGAGCCGGCGCTCATCCGCTGCGCGAGTCCGGGGTAGATGATCCCGCTGTGTCCCTCGGAGTCCTGGTGCACGAGCGAGCCGGACAGGACCCACGTGACGATCTCCATGTCCCGGTGGCCGTGCGTGTCGAAGCCGGAGCCGGCGGCGATGCGGTCGTCGTTGTTCACCAGCAGGCGGCCGAAGTGCGTGTTCATCGGGTCCTGGTAGTTGCCGAACGAGAACGAGTGGCGGGAGTCCAACCACCCGCCGGCGTCGTGTGAGCGCGACCGGGACCGGTGGATACGGATATCGGACATGGGCTCTGCACCCCCTCTCCAGCGGTGGATGACGCATCAACTATAGCACCGGCCGGTGGCGGGATGGCGCTCTCGCGCGTTCGGTGGCGGCGATGGAGGGGGCACTTTAGGGTTCGAAACGACTGTTCGGGCGATCGTTCAGAACGCCCGTCCAGAAAGATTGTTTATCTGTCAGCGGCCCGTCGCCGACGAGCGTAGAGTGACGAGTGTCACACCGACTAGCAGGAGGTTCCACGATGTTGCAGAACGCGCTGGCCGCCACGGTGCGAGTAGGCGTGGCCACGTACAGCGGGGTGGCGCAGATCGTCGTGGACAACACTCTCGGGCGGGTGCTCGACACCAACCCCGACAAGGTCCGGTAGGTCGTCGGGGCCCTTTCTGCTCCTCGGGCGCCCTACTGATCGGCTCCGGGCGTCGCATCCCTGACCTCGCCGACGAGTTCTGCCAGGACGTCCTCCAGGACCAGCAGCCCACGCGGGTCGGGTTCGCCGGGTTCGCGATCGTCGACGACCGCGAGGTGGGCCCGCGCCCGCTGCATCGCCTCCAGGACGTCGTCGAGGGGGGTCTCCGCGGGCACGATCCCCAGTTCGCGGATCCGATCCCGGCGCAGAGGCTGGGACAGGTCGTCGCCGAGGGTGTCCTTGACGTGGACGTAGCCGACGTACGCGCCGCCGCGGCGCACGGGGAACCTCGAGTGCCCCGTCCGCACGCACAGTTGCTGCACGTCTCCGGTGGACCAGTCCTCCTCGATCGAGTCCACCTCCGCGATCGGCCGGAGGACGTCGGCGGCGGTGATGTGATCGAACTCGAGCGCGCCCTCGAGCAGCAGCGTCTCGTCCTCGTCGAGGAGGCCGGAGTCCTCGGCCGCAGCGACCATCCCGTGCATCTGGTCCACCGTGAAAGTGGTCTCCACCTCGGAACGCGGTTCCACCCGCAGTACGTACCTCACCACCGCGTCCGCGGACTTGTTCATCAGCCAGATCGCGGGCAGGAACACCAGCACGAAGACCCGCAGGACCGGGCCGAGCAGGAGGGCCGCGGCCGCGGGCCGGGCGATCGCCATGTTCTTGGGCACCATCTCGCCGAGCACCATGTGCAGGAATGTGACGATGAGCAGGGAGATCACCAGAGCGATCGGGTGGGCGAACCCGGTGGACACGCCCAACCAGCCCAGCGGCTGCTCGATGAGATGGGCGATGGCGGGTTCGCCGACCGCGCCGATGAGCAGCGAGCAGGCCGTGATGCCGAGCTGCGTGGCCGCCAGCGAGAGCGACACGTTCTCCATGCCGCGCAGCGACCACAGTGCGCGCGTGCTGCCCTCGGCCGCGTGCGGCTCCAGGTTGTCGCGCCGCGCGGAGACCATCGCGAACTCCGCGGCGACGAAGAACCCGTTGCCCAGCAGGAGGGCCACCAGGACCAGCAATGCCACGCCGTCACTCATCCGGGTCCACCGCCTCGGGCTCGTCCCGCAGGACGGTGGCGCGCACCTGCTCGGCCCGGTGCGCGCGCAGTGATGCCACCCGCAGGCGCACACGCGCCCGCGTCGGCAGGTCGTCGTCGTCGCGGTTCTCGTGGTCGTGCGCGTCCAACTCGGTCTCGTCGCCGACCCGGGGGAGTCGGTCCACCGCCTCGGACAGGAGCCCGGACAGGGTGGACACCGTCTCCACCGGCGGGATCTCCAGTCGCAGGATGGCGCCCAGTTCGTCGGGCCGCATCATCCCGCCCACGAGCACGGTGTCGTCGTCGACCCACTCGTGGGTGCGCGACGCACGGTCCTGCTCGTCATCGATCTCGCCGACGATCTCCTCCACCAGGTCCTCCAGGGTGACGATCCCCGCGGTCCCGCCGAACTCGTCCACCACCACGGCCATCTGCAGATCGGTCTGACGGAGCAGCCGCATGAGCGGGTCGAGCGTCATCACCTCCGACACCACGGTCGCCTCGGTGGCGATCTCCCGCACCGGCGTCCGGGCGCGCTCGTCGACAGGCACGGCCAACGCCTGCCGGTAGTGGACGACGCCCACCACCTCGTCGACGGTCGCGCCGAGGACGGGGAACCGCGACCGGCCCGTCGCGGCCACCGTGTCGAGCAGGTCCTGCGCGGTGTGGTCACGCAGGAACGTCACCAGCGGACGGGGCACCATCACGTCCGCCGCGCGGTGTTCCCCGAACGAGATCGAGCGGGTCACCAGCTCGGCCGTGTGCGGGTCCATCGCGCCCTGACGGCCCGACCGCGCGGCCGACGCCCGCAGCTCCTCGGGTGACCGTGCCTCGCCGGGTTCCTCCTGCGGGGTGAACCCGAGCAGCCGCAGGACGACGTTGGCGGTGGTGTTGAGGCCCGTGACCAGCCAGCCGAACACCGCCATGAAGATCCGCTGGGGGATCACGACCAGCCGCGCGACCCGCATCGGAGCGGCGATGGCCCAGTTCTTGGGGACCAGTTCGCCGAAGACCATCTGGAGGAAGGTGACGACGACGAAGGCCACCGTCATCGCGATGCCGCGGGCCGCCGGCTCGGACATCCCCGACACGCCGAGGGCGCCGGTGATCAGCTCCCCCACGGAGGGGCCGGTGAGGTATCCCGCCAGGAGGCTGCTGACCGTGATGCCCAGCTGGGCCCCCGACAGGTTCGTCGAGGTCCTGGCCAGGGACCCGTCGAGGGTCGTGGCGATGCGATCGCCCTCCGAGCCGGCCGCACGCACGTCGTCCCGGTTGACGGTGAGGAACCCGAACTCGACGGCCACGAACAAGGCGTTGGCACTGATGAGCAGTATCAACGCCAGCGTGAGCGTCAGGGCGATGGCCACGTCAGGCCCGGCTACTGGCCGTCTGCCGTACCGTCCGAGCCGCCCACGGCCTGATCCGGCTGCTCAGGGGTCTGGTACACCTTCTTCTGCTCGGCGCGCTCGGCAGCGCCGTCCCCGCCCGCGCCGGACGTCGCAGCGGAGCTCGCCGCTCCCGCGGAGTCGTGCGGTGTCGCGCCCCCGGCGGCCCGGTCGGCGGCGGGCTCGGTGGCGGCGGACCCGGTGGCGGCGGACCCGGTGGCGGTGTCCGCCTCGTCCCCGCCCCGGGAGGTGCTGCCGTCGCCGGCCCCCGATCCGTCGATGGTGTTGCCGAACGACTCCGGGGGCTCCTCCGGGATGCGCGCGGGGTCGTCGGGTCGGGTCTGGTCGGTCACAATCGCCTCCGCGGTCTCGGTGGTGGGCGCCGGTCCCCGGCGCCGGGGTGCTGACGACCCTAGTCCCGTCGGGACCCCTTACGTCGGAATCTCCCGACCGCGTCACCGTGGCTTAGTCTGGTGCGCATGTCGGACAATCCCTTCGGTCGGGTCATCACCGCGATGGTGACCCCCATGCATGACGACGGCTCGATCGATTTCGACGGCCTGCAGCGGCTCGCGGTCCATCTCGCCGATCACGGCCACGACGGACTGCTGGTCAACGGCACGACCGGCGAGTCCGCGACGACCACCGACGACGAGGACTACGACAGCGTGGCCGCCGTCGTCGAGGCCGTCGGCGACCGGGTGAAGGTCATGGCCGGTTGCGGCACCAACGACACCGAGCACTCGATGCGTGCGGCGCGCGAGATGATCGCCCGCGGCGCCGACTCCCTGCTCGTGGTGACGCCGTACTACAACAAGCCCACCCAGCACGGGATCGTCGAGCACTTCCGGATGATCGCCGAGGCGGCCGACCGCCCGATCATGGCCTACGACATCCCCGGCCGCACCGGCACCGCCCTGGCCACGGACACCATCCGGCGGATGGCGGAGATCCCCCGGGTGCGGGCGGTCAAGGACGCCAAGGGCGACCTGTTCGAGGCCAGCCGACTCATGGCGGAGACGGACCTGCTCTGGTTCTCCGGCGACGACGTGCTCAACCTGGCCTACCTGGCCCTCGGTGCCACCGGCATCGTCTCGGTCGTCGGCCACGTCGCCGGCGACGACTACCGGGCGATGATCGACGCCGTCGACGCCGGTGACCTGCCGCGGGCCCGCGAGATCCACACCCGCCTCATCCCGGCCGTGGACGCGATCATGCACACCTCGCAGGGCGCCATCCAGGTCAAGGCGGCCCTGAAGGAGGCCGGCCTCATCGGCTCGGACCGCCTGCGCATGCCCCTCCTCCAGGGGCCGCCCGAGCACCGGGCCAAGTTGCGCGACGGGCTGGCCGCGGCCGGGCTCGGCTGACCCATCCCGGCCACCGGCCGACCACGGTCACCACTCTGCGGGGGATGACCTCGTCGTCGTGACCCTCGTCATGCCCGCTGGAACGCGGCCATCTCCGTGCACCGCCGCCACAGGGCGGCGGCCGTGGTCCGGTCGTGCGAACGGCGACCCGACCGGGCGGGCTTCGGATGCCCGCGCAGGCCCCCGAGGCGATCGGGGCCGACGAACTCGCCGCCGGTGAGGCCGGGCACCGTCGCCGCGTACAGCACGGACAGTGCGCCCATCTCCGGTGTCAGGCCCGCCCACGTGATGGAGTTGCCCAACTCGAAAAAGCGGTCCGCCAGTGGGTTGCCGCTCTGGCGGGTGAGGTCGGTCGCCGTGTAACCGGGATGGGCGGCGACCGACCGCAGCCCGCTGCCGGACCGCTCGAAGTGGCGCTGCCACTCGTAGCCCAGCATGATGCACGCCAATTTGGAGTCCGCGTACGCCGCCATGGGTCGGTAGCCGCGCACGTCCATGTCGAGATCGTCGGTGTCGAGTCGTCCGCGCAGGTGGGCGAGCGAGCCCAGCCACACGACCCGGTCCGTCAGCATCTGCTCCAGCCCCAGGGTGAGCGCGTGATGCGCCAGCACGTTGACCCCGAACTGCATCTCGTGTCCCTGCGCGGTGCGGGCGTGGGGGATGTTCATCACACCGGCGTTGTTGATCAGCACGTCGACCGGCGCACCCTCCGCCGCCGTGGCCGCCACGAACGCGTCGACGGAGTCCAGGTCCGCCATGTCGAGCAGGCGCACCTGCGCGCGCTCCCGGTCACCGGCGGGGAGCGTCGCGCGCGCCTGCTGCGCCTTCTCCTCGTTCCTGCAGGCCATGACGACCCGGGCGCCCCGGGCCGTGAGTGCGGCGGTGGTCGCCAGCCCGATCCCGCCGTTGGCGCCCGTGACCACGAAGGTCCGGCCCGACTGGTCGGGGATGTCGGTGGCGGACCATCTGTGCGCGCGAGTCATGAACGTCAGTCAACCAGCCGTGCCTGCGCTGTGGTGGTCCGTCCGTGTGGTAACGCCGGGATATCCTTCGCGATGTCCTTATGACACACTCGTCGGGTGTGCGGGTCCCACGTGTCACACGTGCCCCCGCGTGCCCCTTCCTCGAGATCCCGGAGTAGCCCCATGACGTTCGACCGCCGAACCTTCCTGCGCCGCGCCGGCATCGGCGCCGCCGGGGCGGGCGCCCTCGCCGCGGGCATCACCCCCGCGGTGGGTGCCCAGTCCTCGATCCCCGCCGGGCTCGGTGCGCTGCCGGGGGCGGGTGTCGGCGTCCCGATCGGCACACTGCTCGACTACGCCTCCGGCCCGCCGGCGGCCGCGTCGATCCGCGCGGCCGGCCACATGGGCGCCGTGCGGTACTGCTCCAACCGCCGCCCCGGCGCCGAGTGGATGACCGGCAAGCCGCTGCTGCGCCGCGAGGTCGACGACTTCCGCCGCAGTGGCCTCAACATGGTCTCCTGCTACCAGTACGGGCGGGCGGAGACCGCCGACTGGAAGGAAGGCGCCGCGGGCGGCGACCGCCACGCCCCGATCGGGATCCGGATCCACCGCGAGGCCGGCGGGCCGTCCGGTGTGCCGATGTACGTGGCGATCGACGACAACCCCACCCGGTGGCAGTTCGACCACCAGATCCGCCCGTACCTCGAGCGCTGGCGCGCCCATCTCCACGGCGCGGGGATGGAGCTCGGCGTGTACGCCAACGCCCCCACCATCGACTGGTGCCGTCAGACCGGCCTGGGGCGGTACTTCTGGCAGCACGACTGGGGCTCCGGTGGGCGCCTCAACCCGAGCGCGACGATCCACCAGCTGCCGGTCCGGCAGCAGGTCACCGTCGGCGGGGTCGTGTCCGACCTCAACCGTGTCTACGCACTCGACTACGGCCAGTGGTGGCGGGTCGACCCGATCGCGCTCGCGCAGTCGGCGCTCGGCAGCTCGATCTGACGCGACGTCTGGCGGGGCCTGCGCCTACTCGACGGTGATCTCGCCCATCGCCCCCCACTCCTCGCCCTCGGCGGTGGTGTTGATGATCCGCGGGGTCCGCTCGAGGTAGCGGGCGGCCGAGCCGGTGAACTCGGCGAAGTGGTCGGAGTTCACGTGCTGGGCGGGGGCGTCGCCCTCCCGGAAGGCCTCGCACAGCAGGAAGGTGTTCGGAGACTCCGGCGACCGGTACCAGTCGAAGAAGAGATTGCCAGGCTCGGCGCGGGTGGCCTCGGTGAACTCGCGGGTGAACTCGAGCCAGGACTCGGCGAACTCGGGCTTGACGTCGAAACGCACGTTGATGAGGATCATGGCCCCATCCTGCCGCGTGGGGAGCGGGCCGTCGAGGGAGGTGCGACTCGCCCCGATCGCCGGGGCAGGCATACGCTGTATCAGGTGACCATCGAGATGAGCACCGAGAACCCGTGCGTCCCGCGGGCAGAGGCCGACTCCTCCGTCCGCGCCGTCTGGAACCGCCTGTCGCTGGACGCGACCTCGAGCAGGAACGAACCGCTGATCGCGGGACTGGTCCTGGACCTCATCGACGGCTGTGATGACCTCGGCGAATCCCTCGCGCGCCTCGCCGCCTCCCGGGTCGCGACCCCCGAGATCGGTCGGCACGTGCTGGAGAAGGAGATCCGGGCGGTGCTGGTGGAGCATCCCCACGTTCTGGAGGCCGTCGCGGCCGACCTCGTAGTGAGCTTCGAGCGCAACCCCGCTTACCCCAACTACCTGGTGCCCTACCTCTTCGCCAAGGGCTTCCTCGGCCTGCAGGTGCACCGCGTGGCCCACGAGATGTGGAACTCCGGGCGCGTCATGGCGGCGTCGTTCCTGCAGAGCCGGATCTCCGAGGTGTTCGCGATGGACATCCATCCCGCGGCCCGTGTCGGCTCGGGCATCCTCGTCGACCACGCCACCGGGATCGTCGTGGGCGAGACCTGCGTGATCGGCGACGGCGTGTCCATCCTGCAGGGCGTCACCCTCGGCGGCACCGGCAACGAGGACGGCGACCGTCATCCCAAGATCGGCTCCGGCGTGCTGCTGTCCGCCGGATCGATCGTGTTGGGCAACGTCCGGGTGGGCGCCTGCTCCAGGGTGGCCGCGGGATCGGTGGTCCTGCACGAGGTCCCGCCCCACACCACCGTGGCCGGGGTCCCCGCGAAGGTGGTCCGGCGGCACGCCGACTCGCTGGTCCCCGCAGAGCGGATGGACCAGGAGATCGACCCCGAGGGGTAGGACGACACGCCGATGCGGGTCCTGGTGGTCGACGATGAGCCGGCGCTGCGCGAGAGCGTGCGCCGGGGACTCGTCACGGGCGGCTGGGCCGTGGAGACCGCCGCCGACGGTGAGGAGGGCCTCGAGATGGCCTGCGCCGACGACTTCGACGTGGTCGTGCTGGACATCATGATGCCGCGGCGCAGCGGGTACGAGGTCGTCCGCGAGATGAGACGCCGCGAGGTCTGGACCCCGGTGCTCATGCTCACCGCCAAGGACGGCGAATACGACGAGGCCGACGCCTTCGACCTCGGCGCCGACGACTACCTGGTCAAGCCGTTCTCGTTCGTCGTCCTCGAGGCGCGGCTCCGGGCCCTGGTGAGGCGGGGGGCACCGGAGCGCCCGGCGACGTTCGAGGCCGGCGACCTCGTGGTGGACCCGGCCGCGCGGGAGGTCCGCCGCGGGGATACGCGGATCACCGTGACCGCGCGCGAGTACGCGGTGCTCGAGTACCTCATCCGCCACCGCAACCAGGTGGTGTCCAAGGTCCAGATCATGCGGGCCGTGTGGGACGCCGCCTACGACGGTGACGACAACATCGTCGAGGTGTACGTCGGCTACCTCCGACGCAAGATCGACGCCCCGTTCGGGGCCCGCGCCATCGAGACCGTTCGCGGGCAGGGCTACCGACTCGTCGACAGCGTCGCGGCGCGCCCCTGAGCCGGGCCACTTCGCCCACTCCTCGCCGGCGTCTGCGCGTGGCCATCCGTCCTGCCACAGCCGCCCGCCGGCGCAGGAGGCGGGACCCTGTGCGGGATGACCGCTCAGGCGGGCCGGGCGGGGCCGGTGGGGATGTCGTCGACGTCGTCGTCCAGTGACTCGACCGGCAGCTCGACCACGAACCTCGCGCCGCCGCCAGGGGCGTCCTCCGCCCGGACCGAGCCGCCGTGGGAGCGGGTGATCTCGCGACGATCGCCAGACCCAGGCCCGATCCGCCCTTGCCCCGCGCGCGGTCCGCGTCCAGGCGGGCGAAGCGATCGAACACCGAATCCCGTTGATCAGGGGGAACGCCCTCGCCGTCGTCGTCGACACAGACTACCGCGCGCGGCGCCCCGGGGG
>NZ_NXEI01000003.1:0-31249 GCF_002441635.1 Dietzia sp. WMMA184
CCAGAATGACAGCTGAACGATCCGATTCGTGGCAGTCCCGAGAAGAGTTGCTGGTGCTTCACGGGGTCCGCCTCGCCGGGTTCGCGGACACTGAGGCGGTCGCTGACCGCGTCGACCTGCCAGTCAGCATCGTCGGTGACACTCTCTGCGTCCTCAACAGGCAGTATCTGATTGAGCGTATGACGTTCGCTGACTCCGGTGGCTGGATTCTTACCGAAGCGGGCAAGTGCCGCGACGGCGAACTGCTACAGGAAGAACTTGAGGCGTCCGGCGCGCGACTCGTCCTCCAAGCCACGGCTGACAACTTTGAGACCAGCGTCAATCCCCGCCTCGTCCGGGCTGTGACCGACTGGCAGCTTCGCTCTTCCGCTGAGCGTACGGAGCGCGGAGTCGAGGTGCTGCTGGAGCTGACGGCCTTAGCCGATGCTCTCAGCGACCTCATGGCAGGCCTGGTTGGCCGGCTGCCGCGGTTCAGCCGGTACCCGCGGCAGTTCTCGGCGGCCTTGCACAAGGCTCGCGCGGGTGACCATCAGTGGGTGGCCGGCGTGGGCCGCCTCTCCTGCCACATCGTGTGGGCAGAACTCCATGAGGACCTGCTGTCCAGTCTTGGCCGCGACCGTTCCGCGGAACCCCATCAAGGAGGACGGTAATGGCCGCTCGCACTATCTATCTCGTGCGCCACGGGGCAGCCGACGCCTGGGGCCAGTTGACCGACGAGGGCCGGGCACAGTCCCGATTGATCGGCCAGCGACTCGCCCGTTTGCCCATCGACGTCGTGTGGCATTCCCCGCTGCCACGGGCAGTCGAGAGTGCCCGGATCATCGCAGCCGAGATGCCGCGCGTCCTGGTCGACGAGGCTGCCGAACTCGTCGACCATGTCCCGTTCGTCCCTGACCGCGAATACCTCTCACCCTCATGGGTGGGATTCTTCGACGGCTATGACCGCAGCGAAGCCGATGCCGGTCGAAGGACCGCAGACGGCCTGGCGGCACGGTTCGGCACGCCGAACACGCGGGCACAGCGCCCGACCCACGAGGTAGCCGTGACCCACGCGTACCCGATCGCCTGGATGGTGCGCGATGCACTCAGTGCCCCACCTGCCCGATGGATGTCGCTGGCCGGTGTCGCTAACACTGGGCTCACGGTGATCGAACACACCGACGGGGAACCCCCTGGCGTGGTGATGGTCAACGACATGTCTCACCTGCCCGCCGAACTGCGGTGGACAGGCTTCGCCGGCGGGAGACAGTTGTGAACATCGTGGACCTCGTCGACGCCGATCACTCGACCGCCGGTGGCAAAGCCGCCCCCTTGGCCGGGCTGACACGGGCTGGCTTCAAAGTACCTACCGGTTTCGTGGTGCCAGCAACCACCTACCGAGGCGCGGCCACGGCACTTGGCCTCACCGAACTCTCCACCGATCACGCCGAAGAGGCTCGATCACGAATCCTGCGCTCTCGCCTCCCGGACGGCGTTGTCGATGACGTCTCCCGGGCGTTGGAGCGCATCACCGACGGGGCGCCGACTGACTACGTGGCCGTGCGTTCATCCTCGATCGCTGAAGACAACGCCCACGCATCTGCCGCAGGACAGCATGACAGCTTCCTCGTCCTGCGCGGAGCCGAGCAGGTATGCCAGGCGATCCTGAAGTGCTGGGCCTCGCTGTGGACCGACCGCGCTGCCGCGTACCGAGCCCGCCAAGCCTGGCAGGCACCAGTCGACATGTCCGTGCTCGTCCAACGGCTCGTAGATGCCAGCGTCTCCGGGATCATGTTCACCGGCACTACCAGCGTGATCGAAGCATCGTGGGGCATCGGAGAACGGCTCGTCGCAGGACACGTCACTCCCGATTCCTGGCGCGTCAAAGACTCTGGCATCGTCGAGCGCCGGCTAGGACTCAAGGCCGAGCGCACCGACCGCTACGACGGGCATCTCGTCACCCGCCCCACATCCGCGGCAGAGCAGAAGGAGCCCTGTCTCACGGACCGCGACGTTCTGCGCTTGCACGCCCTCGGCAAAGAGGTCTCCATCACGTTGGGTGGTCCCAGAGACATCGAATGGGCCATCACGGACGACACGACGTGGGTCCTTCAAGCCCGACCCGTGACCGCAGCCGTCCCTGACTCCACAGCACTGCCCCCGATGGCCTCCGGCAATGCCACCCTCACCGGAGAGCCAGCCAGTCCAGGACTGGCTTCTGGCCCCGTCCGCCTGGTCCGCGGACCGGGCGACTTTCCCAAGGTCAAGCGCGGGGATGTGCTGGTCTGTCGCCACACCGATCCTGCGTGGACTCCGCTGTTCACCATTGCATCGGCAGTGGTGACCGAAATAGGTGGAGTGCTCTCCCACGCAGCGATCGTCGCCAGAGAAGTCGGGATACCCGCCGTACTCTCAGTCCCACGAGCGACCGAACTCCTCACCTCTTCCTCCGTGGTCACCGTCGATGGCAACACTGGCCAGATCTCGCTGTGAAGAGGTCTACTCTCCCGAGCGCACACGATGAGGGCTCGTTTGATGTGGTTACCACAGTGACCAGGGGCGGCCCGCAGCGATGGCGGCGCTGATGCGGTGTTCGATGGTGTGTGCGAGTTCGCCTGCCGCGAGTGCGCTGCGGATGCTCTCAGCGATGGTGCGGGAGAGCCCGTCTGGTCCGCGGGTGTCGGCCAGGGGGCTGCCCGGGCCGTGTCGTCGTGCGAGGTATTCGGTGCGGTTGTCGGTGGCGGTGCCCAGGCGTAGATGGTCGGGGTTGGTGCAGCCGGCGTAGTCGCAGCGGTGGCACAGGATGGGGTCGGTCAGGGCGCTCCAGCCGAGTCGGTCAATGATCCCGTGCGTGAGTTGGTAGGCGTACAGGTGTGCCGGGACGGTGCCGCGGCGGGAGAGCCCGGGAAGGCTGGCTGCGCGGAAGGAGCCGTGCCCGGTGGAGGAAATCGCGCCGATCCAGGGCCAGCATTGGTCAGGGCCGCGGCGGTAGCGCTTGTTCTCGAACCGATGCCGGGTAGCGGGGTCGGTGAGCCAGACCCGCCATAGTGCCGCTGGGGTGCGCACTGGTCGGGGGTCGCCGAGCAGGGAGAGCTGCTGGGTGTCGGTTCCTACGGGTCGGGGGAACAGGGCGGCGGTCATCGGGGCCTCGAGTGTCGGGGAGCTGTTACCGGGTGTGGCGAGGATAGGTGTCGACTCCGACATCAGTCGTGGTCGTCGAGGCGTGCGGCGAGGTAGACGCCTTGGTCGCGGGCGGCAAGGGCTCCCCAGCGCAGGGCCGCGGAGATGGACAGGCCTAGCAAGTCGGCCAGCACGGATGCGGGCAGGTCGGAGGCTAGTGCCAGTAGTGCGCCGCCGCGGGCCGCGCGGGCGTCGAGGCCGAGGTCGCGGCCCAGGAGCTGGGCCAGGCGGCCAGGGCTGAGGTGGGTTGCGTTGCGGCCTGGGAACAGCCAGGTCGGGGTGTTTGTGGGCCGGGGGTCGTCGGTGGGTAGGGGCTGACCTGCGAGGTCACCGATCAAGGCGGCCAACGCTGGTGGCAGCAGAACCGGATGATCGCGAAGTGACAGGTAGGTGTCGCCGCCGTCGGTGGTGATGTCCTCGGCGCTTAGTGCGGCGATGCGGGTGAGGTTCTGGCCGAACAGCAGTACCAGAGCGCCGGCCACGCGCAGGCGTAAGTCGAGTGCGGAGTCGGTGAGACACCGGCGCAGCAGCTGCCAGCGGGTGTGCTCGTCGAGGACGTGCCCGGGAAGTCCATCGGTTCCCAGCCAGGGCACCTCGAGGTCTGTTGTCAGTTCTCGCTTGTTGGTCCAGGTCAGAAAGTCGCGCAGGCGGCGCCGGGTGGTGGTGCCTTGGTCGAGCCAGCAGTCGACGTCTTGCTGAGTGGCCTGGGCGAGGTCGGTGCCGCGGGCGTGGAGCCAGTGCAGGAAGTCGGTGGCGCATCGGATGCGGGTGCGCGCGTACTTTGCTGCGGACGGGCTGTTACCGCGGACGCGGCGCAGGCGGTGGATGACGTGCCAGCTGGCGTAGGGCTGCAGTACGACGGCGATGTGGGGTGGTTGGTCGGCGAGCAGGGTGTCGATCCACGAGTCGAGGTCGTCGACGGTGTTATCGCGTGAGGGCAGGACTTCGATAGCGATCAGAAGCCGCCGCAGATAGCGGGTGCGACCGGTCTGGGGCCTGCAGTCCAGACTCGCGTGGGTTAGCTGTTCGTTGTCAGTGACAAGCTCGGTGAGCAGGGTTAGCCAGCTGCGCCGACTTTCGAGCAGGAGCGCGGTGCGCTGGGGTGAGTACATCTCCAGCAGCAGGGCCCGCACCTGCTCGGTCTGCCCGCGCAGTTGCGGGTGACTGCAGATCAGGAGCTTGTCGATTCTGGTGGCGTTGCGGCAGCCAAGGCAGTCGGTGGTGGTGACCAGAAGATCGATGGCTCCGCAGGAGCGGCAGTACCAGTTTCTGTGCTCTCCCGAGCATGGGCCGCAAATCGGCTGGTCGCGGTTGTCGAGTCCGGCTTGGGGGCGCTGGTGGCCGCAGGAGGCGCAGTCGATCGGGTTTCGGCGTAGCTGGTGGCAGCACGATAGACAGACCGGTCCCAGTGGCAGGGTGATCCGCACCGATCGGGTGAGACCACAGACTGCGCAGCGCTTTTTCGCCGCGGGCGACGCCCGCCGGTGGGGACGTTGCCGTGCGCGGCACGACGAGCAGATCGGTCGCCCGCTGGCTACGCCCCTGTCGCAGGGTTTGACCTCGCCACAAACGGTGCACTCGACGCTCGGTGGGATGTAGCAGCGGTAACAGATCCACTGGTCCGGCCGGGCAGGATCGCGGCGGGCATGCGATGTCGAGCGTCGGCATTGGTGGCAGGTGTGGGGGCGCCTGAGGTGGTAGCAGCGGGAGCAGAGCGGCCCAGCGTCGGTGATTGCGTGGGCCGGCTGATCGGGTCGGCCGCAGGCGCTGCAGGTGTACAGCCTTTTCGGCCCGCAGCTCTGGCACACCGGTTGCCCGTCGATGCGGTAGGCCACAGGCCGGGGTCGGTGGCACCGCGAGCACGGAGGTCGGCGATCGGGGTCCGCGCGCAGACAGCGGGCGCAGAGCACGCCGTCGTCCTCACGAGCTACGGGCACCGAGAGTGTTCCGCATCGCCGGCACGGGGTGCGGCGGGAGGCGTTGTAACAGGACATGCACCAGCGGCCCCCGCCTGGAGCGCAATACCGCAGGCGACGTTCTTGTCCGCAGCCCGCGCAAAGGGGCGGCGTGCTCGTTTCGGTCGGCAGTGCCGCGATCTGGTCGAGCAGTCGGTGCAGTCCTGGCGGCGGGTCCTGCGAGTGAGTGCGGACGGCTTCGGGATGCCGGCGCACGTAGTCGAGTACGCCCTGGAGTTCGTCCGGTAACAGTTCCGTGGCGGTGATCGCGGCGCGGTGTGCTGTCTTGGTGTGGTCGGGGTGGAGGAAGGCGAGCACGGTCGCCAGGGCGGCCGTGGGGTCGGTCATGAGCTTGTGGGTCGGCGGATGGTGGTGCGCCGCACGGGCGGGGCGTGACCTGTCTCGGTGGCGCCGGCGGGTTTGGCCACCGAGACGTCGGCGGTGGTGATTTCGATGAGGTCGGAGGTGTCGACGTCAAGGATGTCGCACAGGGCTGCCAACACGTCCAGGCTCAGGCGTTGAGGGGTGGTGGTGACCATCCGGTAGACCTGTTCGCGGGACAGGTGGATGCCGCGTTCGGCCAGCAGCGGCACGAGGTCGCTGGTGGCGAAGTGTCCGCGTTCGGCCATCAGGGTGCGCAGGTGCCAGGTGTAGCTCATCTTCTTGTTCACGGGCTCTCCCACAGGTCGGGGTGGCGGTTGAGGGATCGGCGCAGCAGGCGGTTGCGGTACTCGTCGGACACGCCGGTGTAGATGGCGGTGGTCGCGGCGTAGGAGTGGCCGACCTGGGTGGAGACGAACCGTTCGGGGTAGTCGAACTCCACCAGGTGGGTGACGTAGGAGTGGCGCAGGCAGTGCAGTTTCAATACCGGGTCCAGGCCTGCCGCGTCGCGGGCGGTGGTGAACGCGTCGTCGATGCGGCGCAGTGAGATGCGATCCGAGCGTTCGGTAACCCACAACGCCGGATGGCCCCGGCATCCGAGTAGCGGCCGAACTTCGGTCCGCCAGTGCTCCAGGACCGGCACGATCCAGTCCATCTCCGGGACAGTGAGCACGGTGCGGCGTTTGGCTGTCCCTCCCCTGCTTGCTTTGCCGAACCGGACGAACAGGGCACCGTAGTCGCGGTAGCACGGGGTGGTCGGGTTGTGTCGCAGGTCGGTCACGTCCAGCCCCCACGCTTCCTGGCGGCGAAGCCCGAACGCGTAGATCATCTTGAGCAGCGCGGCATCACGCTGTGCGGTCAACGCTCCCTTACGCCCGGTCCCTGGGATCGCTTCGGCGCGACCGTCGGCGGCATCGAACAGCGCCTGCACTTCGTCGTAGCTCAGTGGTCGTCGGCCGGGTGCGCCTTCGTAGTCGGTGGTGTGGACGATGGTGTTCCACTCGTGCAAGATCTGCTGCGGCACAGTGTCGAAGAGTTGCTGGCACGTGCCGATCCAGCCGTAGCGGGGATCGGTGATGTAGGTCAGGAACATCCGGATGGTGATCTCGTACATCCGCGCGGTGGACATCGCGATCGGATGCGCCGCTTGTCGGCGGTCGGAGATGAACGCCTCGGCGTCCGTGCATGTCCAGGACCACGGGTACTCGTTGGTGAACACGGCGAAGCGTCGGATCAACGCGAGGCGTACGTCGATGGTCTGAGCTTTCAGGAAGCGGGAACGCTGTTGCATCGCCCAGCCGTCGAGCATCGCCTCGAACACCGCAGGTTTGGCGTCGAGGAATGTCACGCCGTCCGGCAGGACATAGCGTGCGGAACCGGGGAGTTCAGCCCTCATCATCATGTTGTATACGATGCAACATCGAGTCGTTTAATGCAATGGCTAAAGTAGAGGTCAACTGACGCCCATGTGAGCGGGAAGCGCGTTTTGGTGATCGGCCAGCGGGTTCACTATGACGTCGAATAGCCGACCAGATGCAACTCCGCGCGGTTCCTTCCGTAGCCATCGGAGATTGCTCCGGTCCAGATCCAACAGCCGCCGGCGGGCGCTTTGACAACGCGGGACCAGAACGCGGTGATTGCGGCGCTGGTGGGAGGCAGTGTTGGATCATACGGACGCGACCGTCTCACCGACGTGTGGGACCCCGTCCCGAGGTCCATTCCGGGCAAGGGAATGTCGACGCCCCCCGGGTCATGGTGGGGGTCAGTGATCGTGGGCACCGTTGTTGTCCGACTGGGAGTCCTCACCGCGAGCGTCTGCGTCGATGGAGGAGTCGGGCGTTGTCTCAGCGGCTTCGCCGTCGGCACGGTCCTTCGCGGCGCGGATCGCGGCGCCGACCTCGCGGGCGGACAGTCCAGTCATCTCGGCCAGATCGGACTGGGCGACGCCGAGGTCCTTCAGCTCGATCAGCGCCTCCCCCAGGGCGGCTTCGGCGTCGGCGCGGGCGTCGATCGCGGAGAACACCGCCACGAGCTTGGACTCGCGCTTGCGCGCCCGATCGAGCTCGTCGGCCATCGCCTGGCGGGCGCGGGCCCGCGCGGTCTGGGAACGCGAATCAGTCTTCGTAGCAGCCATGGCCCAAACCCTAAAGCACGCCTACGACACCCGCGAGCGCCAACCACTCCCCCACCCGACCACCGCGGTGCTCATTACGTCCCCGCCTGAGACGCCACCACCGTGCCCAGCCCCCACACTCGCTCCCGCTTGTTTAAACAGCCACAAACAGCCGCACACAGTAGGCACTTCGAGTGAACGATGGGAACCTGCTGGTCACAGCACCGTGCGCTGTGACGCATAGACGCGCAGATTCGGTCCGCATACGCTGGTGGGTGTGATGAGCCTTCGAGCCGTACACGCGGGCACTGGATACCAGTACCTGCTGCGCTCGGTCGCCACTCACGACGCCGACCCGCAGGGCATGGCCCTGTCGGACTACTACGCCGCCAAGGGCACCCCGCCGGGACGGTGGATCGGGCGCGGACTGGACGGTTTGGACTCGGAGAATGCGACCGCGGGGGCGGTCGTCACCGAAGCGCAGATGGCGGCCCTGTATGGCGAGGGCCTGCACCCAGATACCGACCAGATGATGGCCGACGGCCGCGGTCTGTCGTCCTGCAAGCTCGGCCGATCCTTCCCCATCTATACCGGCGGGGTCGACGTGCTGGAGGCCATAGCCGTGGCCGAAAAGGCGTTCCTTCACACCGAGGGCCAGCGCCCCACCAGCGACGAGCGAGGACAGATCGCCGAGGGGGTCGCGCGCCCGTTCTATACCGAGAAGTTCGGTTACGAACACGCCTCTGGCAAGGACGTCATTGCGTGGGTCAACCGTGAACGCGACCAGGTCAAGCAAGCGGTCGCCGGGTTCGACTTCACGTTCTCCCCGGTGAAAAGTGTCAGCGTCTTGTGGGCGCTCGCCGATGAGAAGACTGCCTCCCAAGTGGCCGCCCTGCATCACGAAGCCGTGGCCGAAACCCTGGCATGGGCCGAGAACAACGCGATCTACACCAGGGTCGGAACGGGCGGCATCAAGCAGGTTAAGACGGGCGGCATCATCGCGGCTGAGTTCACCCACTTCGACACCCGGTGCGGGGACCCGGACCTGCACTCCCACGTGCTGCTGGCTAACAAGGTCCAAGCTCCCAACGGGCGCTGGCTGTCGCTGGATTCCCGTGCGATCCATCAGATGCACCAGACGATCTCGGCCCGCTACGACGCGACCCTGCACGACCTTCTGACCCGCCGCATGGGCGTGGAGTTCCAGGCCCACTACCCGCCCCCGGACAAGGCGCCCATCTGGGAGATCAAGGGCATCGACCGCCGCCTGATCGACGCCTTCTCCTCGCGCCGGGCCCTGGCCAGGCCGGTCTATGACCGACTCGTCGCGCAGTACGTTGAGAAGAACAATCGGCAGCCTTCCCAGCGGGCGTCCTACGCCCTGTGGCAGAAGGCCATCCTCGACACCCGCGACGCCAAGAAGCCCGCCCAATCACTGGCCGAACACCGCGCCACCTGGCGGGAGATGGCCGAAAAGGTCGTCGGCACGCACGCGGTGGACAGCGTGGTTGGCGAGGTCACCGGGCAGGGTCGGAGCCAGGTGTCGCGGGAGCTGTTCGACGCCCAGGTCCACGCCCGCCTGGTGGCCGAGCAGGCGGTGGCGGCAGTGACCGAACGCCGGGCGCAGTTCCGCCGTTCCCACATCGACACCGCCGTCTCCACCTTGCTCAAGGGTTACCGATTCGAGGGCGCCGAGGCCCTCGACCGGGCGCACGAACAGGTCATGGTTACCGCTATGGGAGAGCTCGTGGTGCAGCTGACCCCGCCGGAGGTTCTGGACCTTCCCAGCCCTCTGATCGGTCCGAGCAGGGCTGGTGTGGACCGGCACGCAGGCGCCGAGAAGTACACCACTCAGGCAGTGCTGGACGCCGAAACCGTCACCCTCGAAGCGGTGCACACGCCGGTCGCGGTGATCGCTATCCGCGCCGATCTCGACCGTGCGCTGAAGGCGCACGAGGACGCCGAGGGTTGGTCCCTCAATGCCGGCCAGACCGCTCTGGCGCAGCACCTCATTGGTGCCGGAACGCTCCTGGCCGCCGGGGTGGGTCCGGCCGGAACCGGCAAGACCGCATCCATGAAGGTCGTGGCCCGCACCTGGCAACAAACCGGCCGGTCGGTTATCGGCCTTGCTCCTTCCGCGGCAGCGGCCAGCGTCCTCGCGGGCGACATCGGCACCGACTGTCACACCATCGATTCTCTGACCTTCACCTGGATGGGCAAGCATCCCACCCTCCCCGGGAAATCGCTCGACGCACTGCCTGTCACGATCAAACCTGGGGACATGCTTCTGGTCGACGAAGCGGGCATGGCCAGCACCGAGAACCTGGCCGCGCTGACCGAGATCGCCGCCGAATCCGGGGCCATCCTCCGCCTGATCGGCGACCCCAAACAGCTCGCGGCAGTCGAGACTGGCGGTCTGTTCGCCGACCTGGCCAGCACCCCGGGAACGCCTCAGCTGCGCGAGGTGATGCGCATGGGTGCAGACACCGACCAAGCCGACGCGACCCTCGCCCTTCGCGAAGGTGACCCAGACGCACTGGCTCTCTACAACGGGCGGGGCTGGATCACCGGCGGGCACCGGGAGGCGATGCTCACCGAGGCCGCTCAGGCGTTCCTGGCAGACACAGCCGCTGGCCGACAGGCACTGATCATCGCCTCGACCAACGCCGACGTCGACACCCTCAACGAAGTGATCCGGGCCGACCGGATCGCCCGCGGACTAGTCGACGACGCACACACCACTAGGGTCGCTCGCGGCGACACCGTGGGTGTCGGGGACACCGTCATCGCCCGCACCAACTCCAAGCTCTACACCTCTGACCGCACCTACCTCGGACGGATCATTAACGGACAGTTGTTCACCGTCACCGGCATCTCAGGCGATGGGTCACTGGGGGTGCGCGACTCCTCCACCGGGCAGGCCATGCTCATCCCCGCCAGCTACGCCGGCAAGAGCATCCACCTCGGTTACGCGGCCACCATCCACCGCGCCCAGGGCGCCACCGTCGATACCGTCCACGCCGTCATCGACGCTGGCGTGGACCGCGCCGGCCTGTACGTCGCCATGACCCGAGGCAGACGAGAAAACCGCGCCTACGCCGTATGCGAACCCGCCCTCGACACGGGCGCCGAGGACGCACACATGCACTCCGCCGGCGACCACGAAGCCCCAACACCCGAGCAGGTGCTGACTGGCGTTCTGGCCCGCGAGACGCACCAGGCCTCGGCCACCGAAACCCTCCGCCAGGAGTACGAGAGCGCCACCAGCGACGAACGGCTGGAGCAGCTCTACCGCCACGGCGTGGACCTCGCCGCCCGAGACTTTGCCGCCGCCACCCTCCCGGCCTATATCGACGCGCTACCGCGGGCCTACGCCCACCAGCTCGAGGCAGACCCCGACCAGTACCAGGCCCTGGAAGGCGCGTGGACCGACGCAGCCATCCGAGGCCTCGACCCCCGCGAGGAATGGGACAACGCCACCGAAATCCTCGACACTGCCAACAAGCCCGGCTCTGTCATCGCCCACCGGATACGTCACGCGACTCGCGAGTCCACCGACACCACAGCTCTGCCCACTCCCCCACCCGCGGCCCCGGGATGCGATACCGAACTGGCCATCTGGCTTGCAGAGACCCACCGCGCCCTCATCTCAGGTCCTGCCTCCCAGGCGGTAGCCCGTGCAGGGTCTTTCACTGCCGAGGACTTCGTTGATGCCTACCTCGCAGCTCGGTCCGCAGAACACGAACCCGGCCCGGATACCCACCCCCCGACGAGCTCGCCATGGGGGCCTTCGACCGACTCATCCCCCGACCTGTGGTGACTCGCCCCGACTCGTGCGGTGCCAGTGGTCAGGCTGCGGTGCGGGCCCACTGGTGCGGGGCGAGCAGCATGTCGGGAGCGGGTAGTGCGGCGCGGGCTGCGGCGACCAGTTCCCACCAGCTGTCGGGATCGGCCTCGCGATGGCGATCTTGGGCAGCCATCGCCGCGCCCCAAGTGGTGGCTGATACTGGCGGGCCGGTCGAGGTGGCGCCGTATGCCAGGGCAATGTCAGTCGGGTGGATCTGCTCAGCCTCAGCAGGGTTGGGAAATTCGCCCCACTCGGCCAGCGCGTCGGAGCGCTGCGGCTGGTGTCGTGTGGTGAACCACCACACGAACACCGCCGAATGCAGCCGGTACAGGCGCACCCGATCAGCGTGCGCACCATCAACACCAGCAGCAACGGCGGCTCGCGCTAACCGGGAGCGACTCCGGTACACGCGGCCATCAGCGGTGCACAGCCCGAAAGAGCGCAGTGCGCGCAGTTTGCTGCGCACCGTCGCCGGGCAGATCCCGAGCCTGGTCGCCAGCTCACGCACCGACAGGCGGCCAGAGGCCAGTTGTGTCCACACGCGCATGCCCAGCACCCCGAGAGCACGGGCATGCCAGATGTCCTCTCGGGCGCACTCGAGCTCAGCGTCAAGCTGGCTCTGCATCTCCGGGGTAAATACTGCGCCACTTCTTCGCTCCCCGCCCCCGGGTCTTACGATCCGCCACACTGCCGCCCAGGGGCCAGCTGCTCGCTGCACGCGGGCGACCCACCCCTGCTGGACAAGCGCTCTCAGCCGGTCGGCTACGGTGTCTCTGGTCAGACCTGCGGCCAGGGCCCAGTCGCGCTCGGACAGGTGCACCTCGGTGGCTGCGGCTGCGACGGTGCGGGCTGCCAGTGCCAGGAGCACGAGGCGGTCTTGGGCTCCGGTCTTGCCGGCCCACCGGCGGGGACGGGCGTCCATGCGGGTGAGCAGGTCGGCGACAGTGGTCTCGGCAGCGCGGCGGGCGGGCGAGGGTCCTGCAGTGCTGGACTGGGTGTAGCTGGCTGCGGTGACGGCTTTGGCCCACTGGCGGGCCAACTCGGCGGTCGCGTCTAACCGGGGGGTGCGCTCCCCTGCGTTGATGCGATGGGTGCGGACGAACTCCAGGCCGGGCCAACGGTCAGTTAAGGCAGCCTCGTGCAGGTCGCGATACTGCATCCGGGCGTGGGCGCAGCCCAACAGGATCGACCACCCCACCGCGGAGGCATCCGTGCGGTCGGTGATCGGGGCGCGGGCAAGGGCACGAATCTGTGGGTTCAGGGGACGTCTGGGCCCGGCCAGGTATGGATGGCCTTGCACATCGACGTGCACAGGAACCGGGGCGATCCCAGCATCGGTGGCGGAGGCGCCCTTGCTCTGAGGGGGTTGTGTCAGCTGCGTGAGAACTGTGCGCAAGGCCCGCAGGGACACCGGCCGGATATGGGGATCTGTCAGGGGCATCGATGTGCCGCCGGCGCGGTGGGGCGAGCCCGGGGCGCGGACACAACCCGTGCGCGAATTAGCCAGCGGGCCCCGGTCCAGCGAGGGCCACGCGGCGCTGAAAGCGTCGATGAGCGGTGCCAGGCGGTGCGCGGAGACGGCGGTGCTCAGCCGGATCCATACGTGGTATCCCCCAGCAGGTCCTGACGAGCACACCAGGTGCTCGATGCCCGCGGCAGTCAGGGCAGATGTGCACGCTGCGAGGTCTTTGTCCGCGGTTGAGCCGGCATGGTGGGCGTCGAAATCGAGGGCGAGGAGCCGAAACTTGCCCGATTCATCGGTCAAGTGCAGCGCGAAAGGTGTCCCCTCCCCCGGCACTCCGTCGGTGAGACGTCGCGTGACGGCGAAGGTATGCGCCTTGTGCGAGTCGACACGCACATACGGGCGCGGACTCCACGCGCACACCACAGAGTCCCACCACCAGGTGGAATCTCGGGTTGTGAGGTTATCGAGGTCAGAGCGAGACACGCCGATCGGATCGACTGGACCATCCGATGGGTATGACTTACTCTGAGAGGTGCCTGGAAGCACAGCTCTCCTAATTGGTGAGCAACACCGAGTTTGAGCGCCAACTCGAACTCTTGACTTTCGATCCCGGTCCACCTGCCAGTGGGCCGGGATCAGTCATTTCAGGGTTGCGGGGTGTTCAACTGTCGGCCGGGCACGGACCGGCCACCGCTTCACGCTGAAATTGCCTCCTCATCTGCAGGTGGAACTACGGCCTCGGGCAGGCCAAGATTGATGGCGGCGAGGTCAGCCAAGTACTGAGACATCGAGACGCCTCTAGACCTGGCTTCCACCCGAAGTGCCTCGTACACCTCAGGGGCCATACGGACGGGCACGCGCATGCGCTCGCCGAATGACGGTCGCCCGGGGCCCCGCTGCTTCGTCGCCATGTGAGGAAAACTCCCACACTTGGCGCCACAAATCCTATCGACACGCCTAGGTGAGGTGGAGTTTTTTGGCGCCGTCTACGGCTCTGTCGGCGGTCAGCGGCTGCGGCACACCAGTATCGGTAGACACCGCAAAACCAGTATCGGTACATACCGCAACACCATCACCGGTCTAACGGTGAGTACCGAAGTACCGCTAACGGTTCAAGGGTATTTCGGGATGTTCGGCGTGGCTGGCGCGCCCCTGCGCTGCAGTTTTGGTATCAAGGTGATGACCACAATTGGTACAGCGGTATCGCGGTGTTAGAAGATTGAGGTGTAGCGGGTTTTGAAGATTGCGGTAGTTAACACCAAGGGTGGCGTCGGTAAGACGACCACCGCCATCTACCTAGCGACGGTCGCGAGCGCGCAGGGCAAGTCGACTGAGTTGCTAGACGCGGACCCTCAGGGGTCGGCCACTAGTTGGGCTGAGATTGCGACGGAGGGGGGTGTGCCTTTGCCGTTTCAAGTCTCGCCCGCGAACAAGATCACGCTTTCGCGCGCATCTAGTAGCGACCTCACAGTGATCGACACGCCTCCGGGTGCTGCTGACATCATTCAGGCCGCGATCGATGCGGCTGATGTTGTCGTGGTCCCCACTGCGCCGTCTGGTTTGGACCTCCAGCGCGTCTGGCCAACGTTGGAGGCTGCTGCGCATAAGCCAGCTGGCGTCCTTCTCACGAGCGTTGAGCTCGGCACTAAGCTGCTCGAGCTCACAAAGGAGGCCCTTGAATCGGAAGGGGTGTTCGTATTCGAGAATGTGATTGGGAAGCGACAGGCGATACGCCAATCATTCGGCACATGTCCAACAAGCTTCTTCGGCTATCGAGACCTGATGGACGAGATCGTTGAGGTGACTAAATGAGTGGCAAATCGGAACCGGTGAGCCGTAGTTTGCGCCCACGGGCCGCAGCTCCCATCCGGCCGGTCTCGGAAACGTTCTCTGCTTCTGAAGCCGCACGTCCGCCCGGTCCTCGGCGTACGAAGACATCGCTAGCGCTTGACGTTGAGGTGTACCGGAGAGCGAAGATCGCGGCCATCCAACAAGGGGAGACCGTGTCTGAGTTTATCGAGGCAGCTATTCGAAATGCGCTTCCTGAGTAGTTGCGCCCAGAGGTAGATACCGTCGTCGGTGAATACGGATCGAGGTATATACCGCTGACGGTGTCGGTCACCGGAGAGATCGTGATTCTCAGGCTGGTAGGCAAGTCCGGTGCGAGCATCGAGCACGGGCGCCGAGCCGCGTGACGAGCCCGCCCTGTGATGAGGGGGAGTTGGCAATCAGCGTCTGAACTGCGAACTTTCCATGTTCGCGTTCACCGGCAATTGTGGCTTGAGCCCGGTTGATGGTTGGCCGTGCTGCCAGTCGTGCCGGCCGGAGCTGCTCCCGTGGTTCTGGGTCGCCTTCCCGCTGGCAGAACTCTTGGTGGCCGGGCCGCGTTGCCCCACTTGTGTTCCCGCGTATCGGTGTAGTCGGTGACTGGATGATGTTCATGCCGTTGGTGGGCCGCCTTTGGTGGCGTCGAGACCCTGGGTAACGAGCAGTTCTAGCAGCTTCGGCTTGTCTGCTTAGCCCCGCTGATTCACGGGCCGGTGTGACTGCTGCTGTCGGGTGACGGCGGGCTTGTTTTCGCGTAAGGGCGTGCGGGGGTGCCGGCTGGCGCTGCCGGTGGGCGGGTCTCCGGGTGGTGATGTCGAGGGCGGGCAGGTGAGATCAGGCTGGTTTGGGGATCGCGGCGATCTTGTTGAACGCGGCGACGATGGCGGTGGCCCAGGGCCACGTTTCGGGGATCTTCACCCGGCGTCGCCGGCCGCTACGGGTCAGCCGGGCTGCGACGTGCAGGAAGCGGTAGCGCAGCGCTTTGGGCTCGCACAAGGCCAGAACCGCAGCCTCGCCGGTACAGGCCAGCATCCGTGTCCACGCCACCAGATCTGCGGCGAGCATCACCGCCACCAACCAGGCCTGG
Organism: Dietzia sp. WMMA184; assembly: GCF_002441635.1. NCBI lineage: Bacteria > Bacillati > Actinomycetota > Actinomycetes > Mycobacteriales > Dietziaceae > Dietzia > Dietzia sp. WMMA184. Next base: position 15,835 of record NZ_NXEI01000003.1, read on the forward strand.
TTGAGCGCGAACTCGCGTGAGGGCAGACGGCCAAGACCGGTGTCCTTGGCGTGACGGATCCGGTCCTCTACCCGGGCGTGCGCCCGATGCCGTGCTTCAAGAAACTGCAGTTGCCCGGTGGTGGTGTTGGTGGCAAACGCCTGGTAGCGCCACCCGTCGATCTCCTCGAACATCGACAACTGGGCGCCGGGGTGGGGTCGTTCGCGGCGGACGATGACCCGCATCCCGTCTGGCCACTTGGCGAGCATCCCGGGAGCGAGAAATCCGGTCAGCTCGGCAACCTCGGCCCCGTCCCGGATGTCACCGGAGGGATTGAGCGCTGGTCCCCACGCGGCCTCGGGGCAGGTCACGATGGCCCGGCGAATCGGGGCGGTGATGGAGAACCCGACCGAGTACTCCACCCGTCGACCACGGACGCGGTTCTGCTCGGTGATCCAATCCAACAGGTCGTGAGAGGCGCCGGCGCCGTCCGAGCGGATCAGCAGGTCACGCCGGTGAGCAGCGGGGATCTGCGCGATTGCCTGGCCCAGGACGTCGATGTGGTCGGCAGCGGTGTTGGAGCCAGCATTGCCCGGGCGCAAGCTCGCGGCGAGGAACTCTTCTGTGTTGTCGCACCACACGCCGATCGGGTGGTAGCCGAACGTGCGCTTATACGTCGGAGCTGCATGTTCCTTCTCGCTGTGGGTGACCACGATGGTGGCATCCACATCGAGCACGACCGTCGATCCCAGATCCCGCCCCGCACACGCCGATGCGGGCACCCCGCCGGGCAGGTGCGACCACACGTGCCGCCGGGTGCGGGCACGCGCGACCTGGATCTTCTTGCGCTTGCCGGCAGTGACCTCATCGAGCGTGCGCCACACCGTCGGCGCCGACGCCACTGGGCCCAGGGCCCCGGACTGGTGGCGCAGGACGCCGATGTCGGAGATGGACTCGCCGCCATCGGCGAGCATCACCGCGGTATCGATCAGCACACGGCCGCGGTCGTGGATCGGGATAAATTGTCGGCGAGCCATGGCCCCTGACAGCTCGGCGGTCAGACCGACCTGATCAGCCAGAAGTCGAGGCGCGATGGCCCCGGCGTGGGCGATCACCCCGACACCATCAGCAGTAACGGACAGACCGGCCGACCACGAAGTACGCTTCACCTACCGAGTGCTTTCTGCTGGAGAACATGGAACCTTAGACAAGTCCCAGTTTCCCCTGTTCAGGAAGCACTTCGGTCTATTTTCGCCCAGCGATCCGCAGATCCCCGTGAATCACCGGGGTTAGGCGTTGGATCCTGCCATCGCGAGCCGTGGCGACTCGGAGTGGGACGGAGTCACTTGTAGACGTCGCCGCGGTGCCCAATGCGCAGCACAAGTACGACGAGGGCGTCATCCTCGATGTCGTAGATGATGCGGTAGTCGCCCACGCGGATGCGGAGTTCGCCGTCGCCTCCGGCGAGCTGAATCGCGCCAGGCGGTCGCGGTGTCACCGCGAGGGCTTCGATGGCGCGGACGATTCGCTTTTGCTCGGTGGGATGAACTTTGCGGAGGGCTTTGGCGGCCGAGGGCTTATAGGTGATCGAATAGGGCATCAGCGAGTGGGGCGCGCAGGCTTACAGGCCCAGTTCCGCCATGAGCTCTTCGTGGGAGATGCTGCCGCCCTCACGGCGAGCGTCGGCCGCGCCCTGAACGTCGGCCTGATCCTCCAGGGCCTGCAGTGCCCGGTCGAAGAACTCCGGCGAGACGACAACGGCGCGACGACGGCTGCCACGGCTGAGGATCTCCACAGGCGCCCGCTGTGCGGCGTCGAGCACCTTGCTCTGATGGGCGCGAAAATTACTGAGCGTCGTGGTCACCATGACGCCAAGAGTACATCTTGTACAACTCGCGGTCTAGTGGTCCTTAGATGCCGCGGGCAGTGGGATCGACTCGTCTCTCCTGATCCGCACACTTGACGGAATTCAACATTATCGGCGCACGAGATCTCGCTGGTCAGACGATGGCCCTCGGATCGTCGCGATCGGGCTGAGGGGCGCGAGTCTCTGACGGCGGCTTGTGTCGGTAGCCGGACTTATAGTTGGCGCGTGACTACGTCTTCTCCAGATCCTCGCAAGGTGTTCGTGATCCACGGGCGTAATAGTGCCGCCCGAAACCAGCTCTTCACGTTCCTCCGAGCTTTGGGCTTGTCCCCAATCGAATGGAATCAGGCAGTCCATGAGACAGGCGAAGGAGCACCGTACATCGGTCAAGTGCTTGATAAGGCGTTCGAGATAGCGCAGGCGATCGTCGTGCTGGAGACACCCGATGATGTCGCGTATCTCCGAGCAGATTTAGCCGAAGACGATGACACTGAAACATCACCACAGCCACAGCCTCGCCCGAACGTTCTCTTCGAAGCTGGCATGGCTATGGGACGAAACCCGAAGCGGACCATCATTGTTGAGTTCGGCAAGATTAAGCAGTTCAGCGACATCCACGGCCGCCATACGATTCGCCTCGACGGTAGTCCAGAGAAGCGCCAAGCGCTCCGAAACCGCTTGTCCACGGCAGGCTGCAAGGTCGACGAAACAGGCGTCGACTGGCTTAGTTCGGAGCTGACGGCCCCTAGTGCTCCAGGTGGCGGCCTTCCGCTCGGAATACGTACTCCAGCGCCCGAGCGCCCTACCCGCCCGAGATTCTCTGCAACCCACTCCCGTCGGGGAGGAAACAAACTCGACTTCGTTGAGATAACGAACAACGGGCCAGGTGATGCATTTGACGTCGACGTCGTAGAGGTCGACGCGACCGGGCGCGGACTTCTCCGAGACCATGAACCGCTCCCGGTTCCAAAGCTCCCGGCGGGCAAGTCAATTCGTATGGACTATATGGGCAACATCGCGGCGGGCGACAACAAGCGGTACTTCACACTGCTCATCAAGGGGCGAACCGCAGACGGTGAGCAGTTCGATCACGAAGAGTTCGTGAGCATGACATGAATGTGTCCATCCCTACCGACGACGACAACTTCCTTCGTCGGGAATGTCCGACCTGCGAACGGCAGTTCAAGTGGCACCTCGGCCCCATCAACGCCCTCGCCGCCGCTGAGCCAACTCCGGACGTCTACTACTGCCCTCTGTGCGGTGTCGCCGCCGGCACCGGCCACTGGTGGACCAAAGAGCAGCTCGAGTACGCCCAAGCCCGTGCTATGCCAGAGGTCCTCGAACAGCTATCGAATGAGACAGGACTACGCATCGCTTCAATGTCCACAGTCCCGGAAGCGATGACCGAACCCAACGACATGGACATCGTGCAGTCACCATGTCACCCGTACGAGCCAATCAAGGTGCCAGCGGGACACGAACAACCGATTCACTGCCTAGTGTGCGGATCGGCCTTCGCTGTCTAGCCCGAGGGTGCCGAGAGTCTGGATGCAATGGAGAGCAAGTTCCCGGATACATTGCGGTTATGACATCCAGTATTGAGGCGATCATCAGGCGCCTCGCCTCGCGTAAGCCGATGCGACCGGAGGCCACGACGCAGGCCGACATCTACATGTTGCTCACGACTGCGGCGCTCGGGCTGGACACCGATGACGTGGTGACGATGGAGTCGCAGCTCGCGGATGGCACACGCCGCCGGATTGACATCGAAGCTGGTCACGTCGTAATTGAGGTCAAGAAGGACCTCCGTGCTGGCGATCTGACTGACGCGGAAAAGCAGCTCGCCGGTTACGTCGCACAGCGAACCAAAGAACTCGGCGGCCGCTACGTTGGCATCCTCACCGATGGCACTGCCTGGCGGTTGTACCATCTGGCTGACGACCAGCTGTCCTGTGTCTCCGAGCTTGAGCTGAGTCCGCGCGACCCGGACAGGGACGCGCTACTGATATGGCTCGAGTCGGTAATGGCGACGCGCGAAAAGATCCGCCCCGTCCCGGCTGAGATTAAGCCTCAATTCACCGATGAAGTAGCCGGGGCGGTCGCTGGCATGGTCGTGGGTCGTGACCGTATGGAGGGCGTGTGAGGTCCGCCGGTCTGCCCGGCTTTCCACTTTGGTTCCTGGTCGTAGGTGCTGGAGTTGGGAGTCAGATCGGCACGTTGGGCCGGCGCGGGGAGAAGACGGTGTCGTAGAGCGCCTGCCAGGCTGTTTGCCATGGCCAGCTTTCGGGTAGATGGAGTCGGAGCCGCCGGGCTGAGGAGGCGATCCGGGCCGGGATGTTGATGAGTTTGCGGCGGATCGTCGCGGTCGTCGCGCGTGCCAGGCTCGAGCTTGTGGTCAGGGTGGCGGCGGCGCGGGTGAGGTTGAACGCCATGACGGCGCAGGTCAGCCAGGCGGCGTTGGCGTTGAACACGCCCGAGGGCAGGTGCGCCAGCGCGGAGGCTTTCAGGTCAGCGTGGACGTTCTCGATGATCGCGTGTGCGCGGTGGGTCTTGTCGGCCGCCACTGTGTCGTACTGCTCTACGGATGTAGTGGTGAAGAACGCATGGAACCGCCAGGTATCGAACAGGCTCGCCTGCCCACTTGCAGCCTTGGGATTCAGGTCGGGGATACGGCGCACCACGAGCCGACCCGGCACCTGGTCGTTCTTGGGCTTCGAGGTGAATGCGGTGAAGTCGACCTCGGCGACTTCGGCGCGGGAGATCCAACGGTTGGTGTGTTCGTCGAAGATCGCGTCGGTGTAGTTGATCGTGGTCCACGCGTCGTCGTCGATGGTGGCGATGGCACGTTTGACCGCCGGGTCCATGCGTACGGTGACCGAGACCTCGGCTCCGGCGGCCAGGCAGGCGGTGACCATGCTGTGGGAGTAGAACGCCGAATCGCCTCGGACCAGCACGTCACGGCCGTGAAGGTGGGTGCGGCGGATCAGTGCCAGCGTGTCGGTGGCCAGCCGGGCAGCCCCTCGCGGGGACCCGGCAGAGCCCTTGCGCAGCCGTTGAGCGGCGATCACCGGAGCAGCCTGCTCGGTGGAGACCGTGGCCAGCAGCGCGTTCAGGCCACGTACCCCGGAGTAGCCGAACGAGGCGCCCTGCTTGGCGTGTCCGTAGACCTCCACGATCGTGTCGTCGATATCGACCATCACCGTCCCGGTGTCCGACTCATGACCGAGCAGTCCGGTGTGTTCGGCCAGTGCGCGCACGAACCGCGAGGCGATCGCATCGGTTTGGCGGACGTGGCCGAAGGTGAACTGCCGCAGGAACGATCCCAGCGTCGAAGGGGCGTACGGGCGGTCGAAGAGTGTGCCCATCGCCCCGTGGCGCAGCAGGGCCATGTCGTCGATGCTATCCGCGCCTGCGGCCATCCCGGCCACGAGCGAGGCCAGTTTCACTCCACCGTTGGAGCCCTTGTCGGTGGGCACGCTCAGATGCTCGTCACCGAGCCGGTGCAGGCCCGCCCGGTCGGCGAGTTTCATCAGCGGCACGAGGCCGGCGCCCGACACGAGGTTGGGCTCATCGAACGTCGCGAAGCTTACGGGCAGAGTGTGAGATAGTTGCATCTGCGGGATGCCCTTCTTGAATTGGCGATACGGACCTTAAGCAAGTCGTATCTTGCCAGTTCAGAAGGGCATTCTCGCGTTCCCACACCGCGCTAGAAGTTCATCTCATCGGTGGATCCAGGTTAAGCAACGGCTGGGATCCACTTCTCCCGCGCACCAGCTCGACTACGCGGCTCTTGCCGTGCTCTATCGCGACAACCGTAACCATCCCGAGGTCAAGCTCAAGCGGGAACTATGGGCCAAGCTATTGCGCACGGCTTTTGGCACCGGGTTCGTCGATGACGAAGCCTTGTTCATCAACCACACCTTGCTAGTTGTGACCGCAGAGTTGGTCGCACACGCGGCGATCGGCTGGGACGTATCCCCGCACGGACCCCTAACCCCGGCACAGATGACCTCGGGATCGGAGTTTGCCAACTCCCAGATCCACGGCGTTGTCGAGGCCGACTTCTTCGATTGGGTTGTCGAGATCGCTGGCGGAGAGCAATTCGTCACCGAACTCGGCCGGCGCATCGCACGATTCGACTGGTCAAAGGTCGAGCACGACGTTCTCAAAGTCCTCTATGAGTCGGTCATCCCCAAGGCAGAACGGGAAGGACTGGGCGAGTACTACACCCCGGATTGGCTAGCGGACCGCATCGTCGATGATCGCGTTACCGACCCCCTCACCACCCGCCTGGCTGACCCGAGCTGCGGCAGCGGAACCTTCGTATTCCACGCCGTTCGCCGCTACCTCGACGCAGCGGAAGCTAACGGAACAACCACTGGAGAAGCAGTTCTCGACGTCACCCGACACGTCGTTGGCATGGACGTGCACCCCGTCGCGGTCACCCTTGCCCGCGTGACCTACCTGCTCGCAATCGGGATCGAGCGCATCAACTCCGCGGACCGTGGGCCGCTGACCATTCCCGTCTATCTAGGTGACTCGGTGCAGTGGGAACAAAATCGCGACCTGTTCGGTGGAACGGACAGGGTCACCATCGTCACAGCCGGCAACGAACTCGTTGAAGGCGGAGGCGTCCTCTTCGGTGACGACCTAGTGTTCCCCCGGAGCATCCTCGGCGATGCCCAAAGATTCGACCAACTTGTTTCCGCAATGGCAGACAATGCGCTCGACCTCAGTGGGAAGAAGGACAGCACGCTGATCGATCCGGTCCTGCGCAGGTTCGCGGTCACCGATGCGGAAGCGACAATTCTGAGAACTACGTTCTCAACGATGCGAGCTCTCCACCGCTCAGGCCGAAACCATATCTGGGGCTACTACGTCCGTAACTTGATCCGCCCGCTGTGGTTATCCGAACCAGGCAACCGGGTAGATCTCCTCGTGGGCAACCCACCGTGGCTGCGCTACTCGAAGATGACCGAGGTAATGCAGACGCGGTACAAAGCGCTTGCAAAGACACGCAATCTGCTAAACAACGGACTCGGCGCCTCCGCTCGGGACCTGTCCACGCTGTTTGTTGTACGAGCAGTGGAGCTGTATCTGCGCGAGGGTGGCCAGTTCGCATTCGTTATGCCACACGGCACCATCACTCGCAGACCACACTCAGGATTCCGCAGCGGGAAATGGGCAGCGGGAACCGGTGACCACCTCACCGTGGCATTCGAACACAGTTGGGACCTGGCCGAAACCACGACTGGGTTCCCCATGGTCTCGTGCGTCATCCGCGGACACCGAGCTAAAGTTGCAACCCCACTACCGGCCCAGACAGTCAAATGGTCCAACAGGCTTTCCAGCGCGGACCTCCCATGGAGCGAAGCTGCACAACGCACCGCTACGTCACCGGGAACGGTGGCGGCGCTCGGCGACGACGCCGGCCCCGCGCCCTCTCCCTACAAGTCCCGGTTTCGGCAGGGGGCTGTCCTTGCCCCGCGGATGACGTTGTTCGTAGCCGAAACCGATGCAGGCCCGCTAGGAGCGGGCGCCGGCCGAATCGCGGTGGAGTCCTTCCGCTCCACCCAGGAGAAAAAGCCGTGGAAGTGTCAGCCATCCCTGGCAGGGAGGGTAGAACGGGGATTCGTGCGGCCGGTGTATCTCGGTGAGACAGTACTGCCGAACCGGTGCGTGACGCCTCGTCAGGCAGTCCTCCCGATTGTGGGTTCTTCGATCCTGAAGACGCACGAGATCGCCGAGCACCCGGGCCTCGCAGATTGGTGGGGTCAAGCGGAAGAGGTATGGGCTGGCAATAAGTCGGCAGCCGACAAGTCGCAACTGCTCGACCGTATCGACTATCACGGCCAGCTCTCTGCGCAACTTCCTACGTCCCGGTGGAGGGTGGTATACACGGCCTCCGGAAATTCTCTAGCGGCGGCCCTGGTCCGAGATGACTCCGCAATTGTCGAGCACAAGCTGTACTGGGCACCGGTAGCAGCCGAAGCGGAAGGGCACTACTTATGTGCAATCCTCAACTCCGCGACGCTGCTAGAGCGTGTCAAACCATTGCAGGCACTCGGATTATTCGGCACGCGCGACTTTGACAAGAACGTCTTCGCAGTCCCCTTCCCGAAGTACGACGCTACGGACAACCTCCACACGCGACTTGCAAGTTTGGGCGCGCAATCCGAGGAGATCGCAGCCGCTGTAGACATTGCCGGAGCCCGCACGTTCCAGGCCGCTCGCAAGACAGTTGCCGCTGCTCTGGTGGCGGCCGGCATCTCCCAAGAGATCGAGGGTGCTGTTGCGGAACTAGTGCCCCTGGAAGCCGTGCTGCCTTCGGAGACTGATTAGAACCGGGGGGTTCACCTGCGGGGTGGGAAGATCAACCGGCGTCTACTGGTGCCTCCTGCCGGGCTGTACCCCGGTGGCGGGTCAGTTGTCGTAGACGGATGCAAGGGTGGCAGAGACGTGAGCTGCGCGGTCAAGGCAGCGGTCGCACTAGTTCAGTCTGGTGCTCAGTGATCGGAGACTACCCATGGTTGAAGAACTCGATGCCGGACACCACGCGGCGCCTGCACCCAGGCGGGCCGCGACGCGTAAGTATCCACTTGGCGAAATCATGCCGCGAAAGCGGGTTCACTCTTCGAAGGTGGAGGAGCGAGTTCGGACAATGTTGCAGGGCCGCGGAATCGAACTTCTCGACCCTCATCACGGTGTTCAGGCTGGGTTGGATCCAGAAGCTGGTTACTGGCCGATTCTCACACCGGACCTCATCCTCAAGGGGCACCGTGTTGCCATTGAGGTCGATCCGACCGGGTCGCCGGATGGGCCGGCTGGCCACGACAAGAAGCGAGCTGCCGACGAGAAGAGAAACCGGCTCATGGCTGAGGCTGGTTGGACGCTGGTGCGTCTACGGCTGGGGCTGGGGGAAGGGAGCGCCATCGGTCCTTTTGACGTCGAGACGGAAAGCGTCAACGTGACCGTCGCTGCCATCGATGCGCTTGTCGAAGCAGTGAGGACGGCGATTGCGGGCAGTAGCGGGGTTGTCCGGTTCATTCCGAAGGATCGGGCCCCGCAGCGGAAACAGGCTTCGCGGCTTGGTGCAATCGGTCAGCACCAGTACGAAGCCGGTTGGTATGTGTCTTGGCTCCAGGACTCCGGGAAGCGCGCACGGTATGCACTGCTGGACGGTGGAAAGAACCTGTACGCAGGCGTCGGATGGGACCTCGAGTTTGTCGCGGACGTGGGACTGGACGCGCTTCCTCGCGAGCAGTGGCGTTCGGAGCTTGAAGCATTCTTTTCCGAGGATCCGTCCCCACTTCCGGCGAGCCGGTTTCCGTGGGGATCGGAGTTCTTTACGGGCGAGCACGATCTGAACGACCGGTTGATCAAACTACGCATCTCTGCCGAGGAGTACACCTTCACCGCCAACGTTCCCGACGTCACTGAGTTCACTGGGTCTGCACTTATCGCCAGCGGAAAAGTATGTGCCGAACTGCACCCTGAAGCGGTTAGGTTGGGCTGGGAAGTGACAACGGTTGAAGCATGCCAGGGCCGCTCGGGTGAATACCTGAGGGTTCGGCTGGTCCGCAACGCCGGGTGACTTCGCGCTTGAGCGCACGAGTTCCCGGGTTGCGGCTGGCGTCTCCGTAGCACCGTCTGCACCTTCTCTGTGAGGTACACCCATGCGGGACGAGTTGCCGCCGGTCATCGTGTGGACTTGATCGCTCTGTGGCGGTCTTCTGTGGCTACTTCTTGGCGGCGACGTACCAATCGGGCGTTCTGGCCGGAAGAATTAGAGTGAGTCGGCGGCTCACGGGTGCGTGGTGGGGTTTGCGTCGGTTTTGTCAGAGTCCGAATGCTCCGCCGCTGATCAGGATGAAGGCGCCCAGGCCGATCAGGACAGTCGGGAACAGGATAAGTTCCCAGCGCTCTAGGACTTCGGCGATCGGTCGGCGGGTGGCGACGAACTTGGCCAGGCCCACCAGTCCCGCCACCAGCACCAGGAACACGATGCAGTAGGCAACTACGGCTCCCGTGCCCACGTTGAGAAAGACGGGGACGTAGACGCCGATGTTGTCGCCGCCGTTGGCGAAGGTTACGCCGGCCACGGTCCACACGGTGACGTTCTTGCCCTCGACCTTTGCATCGTCGTCGTCATCATCGTCCCCGCGCCAGGCCTGCCACGCGGCCCACAGTCCCAAGCCCAGTGGGATCAGCCCGAAGTAAGGGATGGCCCCCGGGGGCAGGAAGGCTCCCGCGCCCAGGGAGACGAGCACTGCGGCGCCGAGGATGCCGACGAAGCCAAGATACTGGCCGGCCAGAATGCGTGCGGTGGTGCCGCGTTGGCCTGCTCCGCGGGCGAAAAACAGCGACAGGACGATGATGTCGTCGATATTGGTGGCAATGAACAGGCCGATCGCCTGCAGGGCCGAGGACAGGATCACGCCTGCACCTCCGTGGCGTGACAACCCGGCACTGAGCAGTCGGGCTCCAAGCAGGGGGCGTTTTCGTTGACCGCGAGGGTGACCTCGACCAAGGAGGATAGCGACCGCGCCAAGTGCGGGTCTGCGATCTCGTACCGGGTCTGGCGGCCTTCGGGCACTGCGACAACGATCCCGCAGTCGCGCAGGCATGCCAGATGGTTCGACACGTTCGACCGTGTCAGCTCCAAATCGCGGGCCAGCTCCGCCGGGTAGGCCGGCCGCTCGAGCAACGTCAGCAGTATCCGGGACCGCGTCGGGTCGGCCATCGCCCGCCCTAACCGGTTCATCACATCCACACGAGAAACAATAATCAGCACTTACTGAACTATACAGCGTCTGCTGAACTGTTGGGACAGCGCCTTAAAAACCTAAAGGTTGTCAAGACACTTAATCTCGTCCAGGACTACGGCCAGTTTTGAACAGGTTTCCTGGCGCTACAGGCACCCACCGGAGTCTCACTAAGTCGTCTTGACAACCTGTAGGTTCTTAAGTCGCCTTCGGTGCAGTTCATCGTTCACTGTATAGTTCAGCAAGTGCTGATTATTGCTTCTCGTGTGGATGTGATGAACCGCTTAGGCCGGGCGATGGCCGATCCGACGCGGTCCCGGATACTGCTGACGTTGCTCGAGCGGCCGGCCTACCCGGCGGAGCTGGCCCGGGACTTGGAGCTGACACGGTCGAACGTGTCGAACCATCTGGCGTGCCTCCGCGACTGCGGGATCGCGGTCGCCGCGCCCGAAGGCCGCCAGACCCGGTATGAAATCGCGGATCCGCACCTGGCGCAGTCACTGGCCTCCCTGGTTGAGGTCACCCTCGCCGTCAACGAGAACGCCCCCTGCCTGGATCCCTCCTGCTCAGTGCCGGGTTGTTGCGATGCGGGTTCAGGCGCGTGATCCCTAACTTCGGCACTCCAGGCGATCGGCCTGTTTATCGCCACCAACCCCGGTGATTCACGGGGATCTGCGGATCGCTGGGCGAAAATAGACCGAAGTGCTTCCTGAACAGGGGAAACTGGGACTTGTCTAAGGTTCCATGTTCTCCAGCAGAAAGCACTCGGTAGGTGAAGCGTACTTCGTGGTCGGCCGGTCTGTCCGTTACTGCTGATGGTGTCGGGGTGATCGCCCACGCCGGGGCCATCGCGCCTCGACTTCTGGCTGATCAGGTCGGTCTGACCGCCGAGCTGTCAGGGGCCATGGCTCGCCGACAATTTATCCCGATCCACGACCGCGGCCGTGTGCTGATCGATACCGCGGTGATGCTCGCCGATGGCGGCGAGTCCATCTCCGACATCGGCGTCCTGCGCCACCAGTCCGGCGCCCTGGGCCCAGTGGCGTCGGCGCCGACGGTGTGGCGCACGCTCGATGAGGTCACTGCCGGCAAGCGCAAGAAGATCCAGGTCGCGCGTGCCCGCACCCGGCGGCACGTGTGGTCGCACCTGCCCGGCGGGGTGCCCGCATCGGCGTGTGCGGGGCGGGATCTGGGATCGACGGTCGTGCTCGATGTGGATGCCACCATCGTGGTCACCCACAGCGAGAAGGAACATGCAGCTCCGACGTATAAGCGCACGTTCGGCTACCACCCGATCGGCGTGTGATGCGACAACACAGAAGAGTTTCTCGCCGCGAGCTTGCGCCCGGGCAATGCTGGCTCCAACACCGCTGCCGACCACATCGACGTCCTGGGCCAGGCAATCGCGCAGATCCCCGCTGCTCACCGGCGTGACCTGCTGATCCGCTCGGACGGCGCCGGCGCCTCTCACGACCTGTTGGATTGGATCACCGAGCAGAACCGCGTCCGTGGTCGACGGGTGGAGTACTCGGTCGGGTTCTCCATCACCGCCCCGATTCGCCGGGCCATCGTGACCTGCCCCGAGGCCGCGTGGGGACCAGCGCTCAATCCCTCCGGTGACATCCGGGACGGGGCCGAGGTTGCCGAGCTGACCGGATTTCTCGCTCCCGGGATGCTCGCCAAGTGGCCAGACGGGATGCGGGTCATCGTCCGCCGCGAACGACCCCACCCCGGCGCCCAGTTGTCGATGTTCGAGGAGATCGACGGGTGGCGCTACCAGGCGTTTGCCACCAACACCACCACCGGGCAACTGCAGTTTCTTGAAGCACGGCATCGGGCGCACGCCCGGGTAGAGGACCGGATCCGTCACGCCAAGGACACCGGTCTTGGCCGTCTGCCCTCACGCGAGTTCGCGCTCAACCAGGCCTGGTTGGTGGCGGTGATGCTCGCCGCAGATCTGGTGGCGTGGACACGGATGCTGGCCTGTACCGGCGAGGCTGCGGTTCTGGCCTTGTGCGAGCCCAAAGCGCTGCGCTACCGCTTCCTGCACGTCGCAGCCCGGCTGACCCGTAGCGGCCGGCGACGCCGGGTGAAGATCCCCGAAACGTGGCCCTGGGCCACCGCCATCGTCGCCGCGTTCAACAAGATCGCCGCGATCCCCAAACCAGCCTGATCTCACCTGCCCGCCCTCGACATCACCACCCGGAGACCCGCCCACCGGCAGCGCCAGCCGGCACCCCCGCACGCCCTTACGCGAAAACAAGCCCGCCGTCACCCGACAGCAGCAGTCACACCGGCCCGTGAATCAGCGGGGCCAATATCGACGACATCATCGTCCTCTCACTGTTCTTCGCCCGCGGAGCAGGCCAACGCGGCACCACTACCCGCATCCTGGCCGGCCAGTATCTCGGATTCGTCGGCATCCTCGGCGCCGCTGTACTCGTCGCCCTGGGCGCGGGGGTCTTCCTGCCCCCAGGGGCCATCCCCTACTTCGGACTGATCCCATTGAGCTTGGGACTATGGGCCGCGTGGCAGGCCTGGCGCGGGGACGATGATGACGACGACGCAAAAATCGACGGCAAGAACGTCACCGTGTGGACCGTGGCCGCCGTCACCTTCGCCAACGGCGGAGACAACATCGGCGTCTACGTCCCCGTCTTTCTTAACGTGGGCCCGGGAGCCGTGGTCGCCTACTGCGTCGTGTTCCTAGTGCTGGTGGCAGGACTGGTGGGCCTGGCCAAGTTCGTCGCCACCCGCCGGCCGATCGCCGAAGTCCTGGAGCGCTGGGAGCACATCCTGTTCCCGATTGTCCTGATCGGCTTGGGCGTCTTCATTCTGATCAGCGGCGGAGCTTTCGGACTCTAACGGCGCTCTTCCCTGCCGCAAGTGAACAATCACAGAAGGCCGCCACCGAGAGGCCAACTCCACACCGGAGCGCACCAACTCGTTTGGGAGTAAGCAGCCTGACGTCAGAGGCGACCGAAGTCTCCATGTAGCGGTCGGTGGCGAAAGGCATCATTTGCCCACGGGCTGCGAGTTCGGCGAGCTCGGAGGTAGCGCTGGTGACGTGGCCCCATTGGCTCAAGGCTGCGGGACTCCCGAGCGGTGGGCGAAGGGCGCGGCGGATCGTACAAGGTTCCCTCACCGGACTAGAGGTTTACAGGGTCTGACTCAGTTCAGTCCGGCATAGGAATGCAGGCCTGAGACGACGATGTTGATGAAGAAGAGATTGAACACGGTGGTTGCGAAACCGAGGATATTGATCCACGCCGCTCGTTTTGGTCCCCATCCGCTGGTGCTGCGCGCGTGCAGGTAGCCGGCGTAGATGACCCACGAGATGAAGCTGACCGTTTCTTTTGGGTCCCAGCCCCAGAAACGGCCCCAGGCTCCTTCTGCCCATACTGCGCCGAGGATGATTCCGACACTGAAGATGGGAAAGCCAATGATCGCCGTTCGATAGGCGACGCGATCGAGTACCTCCGCTCCCGGGAGTGGCCTGGCCAGGCCTGCGAATCGACCTTGTTCTTGGCCCTTTGGTTGCCACGTGCGCAACAGGTACAGGATGCTGGCGATTCCGGACGGGAGGAACAGTGCCGCGCCGAGGCCGATAATCGACACGTGTATAGGCAGCCAGTATGAGCGGAGCGAAGGTACGACAGGTGCCGCATCTGAATACAGACTCGTCCCACCAAAGAAGAGCAGAACCAGAACTGGCGCAAGAACAAACGGCCAGGCGGTGCGAAGCGCTGGTTTTCGCAGCACGACCAACGATGTGCCAATCGCGAGCAGGCAGGTGAACGAGATGAACTCGTACATATTGCCCAACGGCACTCGGTCTGTCGCGAGCCCTCGAAGCAGCACTGAAGCGGCGTGGAAAAGGAAGGCGGCTGAGGTGAATAGCAGGGAGATTTTCGCCCAGCTGGTGCCGCGGTCCGAGCGTTTGTCTTCCTCGCCGCTTCCGGTAAGTGACGTCGAACGGACGAGCACCGTACCGTCCGGCGCCTCCTGAGATTCTGCTTGGCGAACGTCTGCTGACATGTGCGTGGTACTGCGGGGCTCTCGATACATCGCGTAGTAGACGATGGCCGCAATCATAGCCACCGCGTAGAGCGCGAACGCGGTCTGGTAAGTCGTGTCGCTGTAGGACGATAACGTCTCGTCGATGGGCACTTCAGCGAGCACTCGCTGTGCCAAAGAGTGGACGATCATTGATTCCTGTCCCTTCCTGGGGCGCCGGCGGCTGCCGCCGTGCCGTTCGAGTGTTCCTGGTCGTTCATGCTGGTCGGCGTGGAGGCCGCCGCGTCCGTCAGCCGATCGCGGATGATGTCGAATTCTCGACCCCACCCCGCGCGATCGGTTTTGGCAAGCCCGCCCAGTTCGATGACGGTCCTGCCGTCCTGCGCGGTGGTGATGCGCGCCCAGAGGCGGCGACGGGTCACCAGAAGTGAGAGCACGAGCCCTCCCACCATCGTGAGAGCGAAAATGCCGACCCAGTTTTGTGCCGGATCGTAGGAAACCTGGAAGTTGGCGAATTCCTCGGCTCCGTCGAATGTCACCGTTGTGCCGTCCGGCAGTTCGGTTGATTCGCCCGGGCGAAGATTGACGCGGGCTTCGCGTTCTAGAGCGCCGGACTCGATGAGCGCCGGGTCGAGGGAGAACACTGACTGAGGTTGCCCAGAGTCGAGTCCTGTGTCGCCCCGAAGAACATCGATCGCGACGGCCGGATCGGTCATCGAGGGGAACCTAGAGGATAGGAGGTTGCCGTCAAACTGTGCGGTCGGAGCAAAAGAGCCCTTGGATCACG
>NZ_NXEI01000004.1:0-128677 GCF_002441635.1 Dietzia sp. WMMA184
GATCCTCTGTTACCAGGCATGGAGCTACTGGGTATTCCGGCACCGCGTCACACCCGGATGATCCCCGAGCCACACGTGGTTCTGCCGGCGATTCTGCGGGCCGAGACCGGCGGGCGCTAAGCCTGGATCCACCGATGAGATGAACTTCTAGCGCGGTGTGGGAACGCGAGAATGCCCTTCTGAACTGGCAAGATACGACTTGCTTAAGGTCCGTATCGCCAATTCAAGAAGGGCATCCCGCAGATGCAACTATCTCACACTCTGCCCGTAAGCTTCGCGACGTTCGATGAGCCCAACCTCGTGTCGGGCGCCGGCCTCGTGCCGCTGATGAAACTCGCCGACCGGGCGGGCCTGCACCGGCTCGGTGACGAGCATCTGAGCGTGCCCACCGACAAGGGCTCCAACGGTGGAGTGAAACTGGCCTCGCTCGTGGCCGGGATGGCCGCAGGCGCGGATAGCATCGACGACATGGCCCTGCTGCGCCACGGGGCGATGGGCACACTCTTCGACCGCCCGTACGCCCCTTCGACGCTGGGATCGTTCCTGCGGCAGTTCACCTTCGGCCACGTCCGCCAAACCGATGCGATCGCCTCGCGGTTCGTGCGCGCACTGGCCGAACACACCGGACTGCTCGGTCATGAGTCGGACACCGGGACGGTGATGGTCGATATCGACGACACGATCGTGGAGGTCTACGGACACGCCAAGCAGGGCGCCTCGTTCGGCTACTCCGGGGTACGTGGCCTGAACGCGCTGCTGGCCACGGTCTCCACCGAGCAGGCTGCTCCGGTGATCGCCGCTCAACGGCTGCGCAAGGGCTCTGCCGGGTCCCCGCGAGGGGCTGCCCGGCTGGCCACCGACACGCTGGCACTGATCCGCCGCACCCACCTTCACGGCCGTGACGTGCTGGTCCGAGGCGATTCGGCGTTCTACTCCCACAGCATGGTCACCGCCTGCCTGGCCGCCGGAGCCGAGGTCTCGGTCACCGTACGCATGGACCCGGCGGTCAAACGTGCCATCGCCACCATCGACGACGACGCGTGGACCACGATCAACTACACCGACGCGATCTTCGACGAACACACCAACCGTTGGATCTCCCGCGCCGAAGTCGCCGAGGTCGACTTCACCGCATTCACCTCGAAGCCCAAGAACGACCAGGTGCCGGGTCGGCTCGTGGTGCGCCGTATCCCCGACCTGAATCCCAAGGCTGCAAGTGGGCAGGCGAGCCTGTTCGATACCTGGCGGTTCCATGCGTTCTTCACCACTACATCCGTAGAGCAGTACGACACAGTGGCGGCCGACAAGACCCACCGCGCACACGCGATCATCGAGAACGTCCACGCTGACCTGAAAGCCTCCGCGCTGGCGCACCTGCCCTCGGGCGTGTTCAACGCCAACGCCGCCTGGCTGACCTGCGCCGTCATGGCGTTCAACCTCACCCGCGCCGCCGCCACCCTGACCACAAGCTCGAGCCTGGCACGCGCGACGACCGCGACGATCCGCCGCAAACTCATCAACATCCCGGCCCGGATCGCCTCCTCAGCCCGGCGGCTCCGACTCCATCTACCCGAAAGCTGGCCATGGCAAACAGCCTGGCAGGCGCTCTACGACACCGTCTTCTCCCCGCGCCGGCCCAACGTGCCGATCTGACTCCCAACTCCAGCACCTACGACCAGGAACCAAAGTGGAAAGCCGGGCAGACCGGCGGACCTCACACGCCCTCCATACGGTCACGACCCACGACCATGCCAGCGACCGCCCCGGCTACTTCATCGGTGAATTGAGGCTAAGAGACTCGTTCCACCGATGTCGAGCGTGAGGGCGGTGTGACTCTCGGTCTGCCGGTCGAGGGGTTTTGGGCGTGCGGGATCGGCCGGTCGGGTCCGGCTCGTCCACTTGAGGTTCTCCGGTAGTGCGGGCGGGTTGGTGAGATCAGGGCGCGGCTGCTGAGGCTGGCAATAGCACTCGGTAGCGGGAACACTCCAGACCACGAGGTGGACAAGACAGTGATGGGGCCGCTGCACAAGCTCCTATAAGGTCCCACTCTATGGGGCACTATCACCGCTGATACCGTTCACCTTCTTTGCGCTGCGGTTTCCGCCTGGTGCGACCGGTCCGCAGTGCCAGTTTCACCTCACGTTTGAGGCCGCCCCGGGCTTGGAAGTACAGCGCTTGGTAGATCGTTTCGTGGCTCACCCGCATGCTTTCGTCGTCGGGGTGATCCCGGCGCAGACGATTGGAGACCTGTTCCGGGGACAGCTTTCGGAACAGACCTTCCTCGACCGCTGCCCTCAGGACCGCGTTCGTCACCAGTTTGGCCTGCTTGGGCCGTGACCTGGCCACGGCAGCAGCTCGATCGGCCTGGTACGGCAGATGCCGGCCGGTGCTGCTGTGCCGGCGGACCTCCCTCGAGACCGTGGAGACGTTTTTGCCGATTCGTGCCGCGATCGTGCGAAGCGAGTCCTTAACCACGAGACCGTCGGCGATGGCAACCCGGTCCTCGATCGACAAGTAGCGGTCACTAACCGCGGGACTGACGACAGCTTCACAGATCGCACTGGTCACCGTCTGTGTGTAGCCGGATTCGCGCCGGTAGTCCACAACCCTGCCATCAGGGTGGACTCGCGTGTCGCCGACCTTGCGGATGCCTTTGCGTCAGTCACGGCCGGTACGCGGGTGCACGCCCACCTCGCGGGCAGCTCGCGCTGTCGACCAGCCTTGCACCACTAGCTCATCGAAGCGCCGTTTGGCCTCGCTCTTGCCTCGCGGACGGATTTTCTCGCTGGGCACCAGACCCTGATCGACCAGGATCGCTGCGTCCTTCACCGATGTGCCGCCGTCGACGAGCCTGGCGAGCTCGTCGCCGAACCGAGCACAGTCCTGCTGAAACGACATGATCGCCGCAACCTCTCGTTGAGAGTGTTGCGACGATCACGTGAACCCGCCCGGCCGGCGGGGCTTTGCTTCTGTGAGGATAGCGATTTTAGAACAGTCGCGGTGTCGGTGAGGGCAGAGTTTCTCCGGCCGCTTGTGCGTAGGCGATGGGGTCCCAGCCGCCCGCGAGGGCGGCACGGACGGCGAGGGACCGCTCGACACGAGTGCGTCCATCGGTCGGGGCGCGGTGTGCGCCGGCGCGACCGAGCGAGACGGCATAGCGCAGATTCGCTCTTTGGGTGGAGACGATGACGTGCTCCTGGTCGACGCGAACGCACAACGGCTCATTGCACCGATGCTCACCAATCGCGCATACGGAATCCTCCCCGTAGGCCCCGGTGATTCACGGGGATCTGCGGATCGCTGGGCGAAAATAGACCGAAGTGCTTCCTGAACAGGGGAAACTGGGACTTGTCTAAGGTTCCATGTTCTCCAGCAGAAAGCACTCGGTAGGTGAAGCGTACTTCGTGGTCGGCCGGTCTGTCCGTTACTGCTGATGGTGTCGGGGTGATCGCCCACGCCGGGGCCATCGCGCCTCGACTTCTGGCTGATCAGGTCGGTCTGACCGCCGAGCTGTCAGGGGCCATGGCTCGCCGACAATTTATCCCGATCCACGACCGCGGCCGTGTGCTGATCGATACCGCGGTGATGCTCGCCGATGGCGGCGAGTCCATCTCCGACATCGGCGTCCTGCGCCACCAGTCCGGGGCCCTGGGCCCAGTGGCGTCGGCGCCGACGGTGTGGCGCACGCTCGATGAGGTCACTGCCGGCAAGCGCAAGAAGATCCAGGTCGCGCGTGCCCGCACCCGGCGGCACGTGTGGTCGCACCTGCCCGGCGGGGTGCCCGCATCGGCGTGTGCGGGGCGGGATCTGGGATCGACGGTCGTGCTCGATGTGGATGCCACCATCGTGGTCACCCACAGCGAGAAGGAACATGCAGCTCCGACGTATAAGCGCACGTTCGGCTACCACCCGATCGGCGTGTGGTGCGACAACACAGAAGAGTTTCTCGCCGCGAGCTTGCGCCCGGGCAATGCTGGCTCCAACACCGCTGCCGACCACATCGACGTCCTGGGCCAGGCAATCGCGCAGATCCCCGCTGCTCACCGGCGTGACCTGCTGATCCGCTCGGACGGCGCCGGCGCCTCTCACGACCTGTTGGATTGGATCACCGAGCAGAACCGCGTCCGTGGTCGACGGGTGGAGTACTCGGTCGGGTTCTCCATCACCGCCCCGATTCGCCGGGCCATCGTGACCTGCCCCGAGGCCGCGTGGGGACCAGCGCTCAATCCCTCCGGTGACATCCGGGACGGGGCCGAGGTTGCCGAGCTGACCGGATTTCTCGCTCCCGGGATGCTCGCCAAGTGGCCAGACGGGATGCGGGTCATCGTCCGCCGCGAACGACCCCACCCCGGCGCCCAGTTGTCGATGTTCGAGGAGATCGACGGGTGGCGCTACCAGGCGTTTGCCACCAACACCACCACCGGGCAACTGCAGTTTCTTGAAGCACGGCATCGGGCGCACGCCCGGGTAGAGGACCGGATCCGTCACGCCAAGGACACCGGTCTTGGCCGTCTGCCCTCACGCGAGTTCGCGCTCAACCAGGCCTGGTTGGTGGCGGTGATGCTCGCCGCAGATCTGGTGGCGTGGACACGGATGCTGGCCTGTACCGGCGAGGCTGCGGTTCTGGCCTTGTGCGAGCCCAAAGCGCTGCGCTACCGCTTCCTGCACGTCGCAGCCCGGCTGACCCGTAGCGGCCGGCGACGCCGGGTGAAGATCCCCGAAACGTGGCCCTGGGCCACCGCCATCGTCGCCGCGTTCAACAAGATCGCCGCGATCCCCAAACCAGCCTGATCTCACCTGCCCGCCCTCGACATCACCACCCGGAGACCCGCCCACCGGCAGCGCCAGCCGGCACCCCCGCACGCCCTTACGCGAAAACAAGCCCGCCGTCACCCGACAGCAGCAGTCACACCGGCCCGTGAATCAGCGGGGCTAGACCGACTGATCAACTCAAGACCGGATCCGAGCTGGGTCTGCTCGGCGTGGGGATCGTCGAGGGTGTCGGTGACGTACATTCCCAGGCCTGCCGGTGGGAGGCTGGCTCCAAGATCGGCGAGTAGGTCGGTGGCTCGTAGTTCGGCGACGGCGAATGGGCCCGTCTGGAGCTCGAATCCCACAATCCGCTCGGCGAGCTGGCTTACTGCCCCCGCAACGGCTCCCTGCCCGTCTCGCTCGGCCACTCGGGCCGCGACGTGCTCGATGATCGTGTGTAGGAATGTGCCCGTGCCCATCGCGGGGTCGGCCACGACCACATCCGGGTCTGCGAATCCTGCGGTTCTACCCAATCGTGTTTCGAGTACTTCTTCGGTGAGGCGGACCATTTGCTCGACCACTTCACGTGGTGTGTAGTACGAGCCGGATTTTTGCCGCAGCTGCGGGTCGTAGACGTCGAGGAAGGTTTCGTACAGGTGGAGATAGGTGTCGCGGCGGCCGGCGCGGACCTTCGGCCACTGCACGGCGTCGATGACACGCACCAGGAGGTCGATGGTGACCTTGAAGTCAGCTGCGACGTAGTCAGTCAGCAGCTGAAGCGCCCGGGCCATGAGGGAGTGCTGTCCCGCCAATTTCGTGCCCACTGCGTGCAGGCCGCCGGCATCGGCGAGTGTGATGCCTTCGGTTCGGGCAAGGAGGAGGGCAAACGTGACGGTCTGCGCGTAGCCGTCGGCGAAGGTCGCGTCGTCAGCGGTCGGAAATAGCAGGTGTCGCCAGTCCCTGGCGAGTCCATGGAATGGCTGATCTTCGCGTCGAGCTCCTGCCTTGATCTTGCGCTGCTCGGTGGCGAGCTGGTCCAAGACTTCACCGCGCAGAAGTCGAGTCAGCGGCGCGATAGCCCGAACAAGAGCGATCACGCTGGTGATGGGCGCTGGCTCCCACCGCAGGAAGTCGGTCAGGAACTGCTCGAACTCTGCGGGCGCGGAAAGCTCCGCTCCAGCCGTGCGGAGCGGCCCGCCGGCAAGGTGTATCGGATCTCCGACCGGCTCGCTATCTCGGTAGAGCCGCCATTCCGTGCCATTGGTGTAGATCAGGTTCGGCAGGTCCTTCTGCCTCGTCCACTGTCTGAGGTTGTGGCCTCGCATGGAGTCCGGGTCCAAGTTGGCACCAGGCTTCTTGACTTCGACGTACCCAGTGATCGCACCGCCGACGCTGATCGCGTAGTCGGGACGAACTCCACGGTCGTCGTCGCGGACCTCGTCGTGTGGGACCACATCCAAGGAAAGGTGCTCGCCAGCGGCGGCGAGTAGCTGTTCGATCGGAGCCCGGATCGCTGCTTCTGCCTCACCCGGACCGGCCAACTTGGCTTTGCAACGCTGCCCGAACTCCGAAACAGCAGTAGTGAGCCAAGGCGATGACACGTGAGCAACCTTTCAGGATGCAAGCGGTGGGGTTGCTCCGATTGTCCTTCATTCCCCGTCGGGAAGTTCGTGGACGCACCGCTAGAGACTGCCTATTCTCGCGCAACGACTGGGCTTAGAGTATTCGCCGAGCCTGACAGTCGAAAATGCTATATTTCTCTTGTTGCGGATTCGTGCGCTCAAAAACCCGGTCACAGACCGGGTTTTCGTCATTTCGCCCGCCGCAACCTGCTGGCCATGACGCTGGCAGTCCGCGCCTAGGCGCAATTCAGGTCGCTGGCCAATACCTGGCCGCGGCACTCAGCCTGGCAATCGGCCAGGTGTGGCATCTCTCCACCATGACGGGAGGTTGCGATATGCAGGTTCTCGACATCGTCGACAAGCTGGACCTCGCGGCCGTCCTGCTCCTTGGGGCCGGGCACTTTGTGCTCCGCCTCCTTCCCTTGATCTCGGATCGCGTTAACGCACGCGCCATCCGACTGATTGAGGCGAAGAAGAAGCAGGACGACTAGGAAAAATCGCACCTAACACTCTCGTAGGGAGAAGTCTGCCGTTCTAATGTTGTCGTCGTTTACATTGCGGCCAAGTCGAAGGCGTGCTGCCGGCGCGCGTCTAAGATGCCCCAGATGGGCTTCTCTGACCGCAAGGCGTCGATTGTCGCCGAGGCGTACCGCCGAACGAAGAGTCACGTCGCCTACCTCGACGAGTCCTATCAGGCGCCGGACCCGATAGAGCACCACCGCAAGACGTTCTACCTCTTCACCGCGGTTGTTGTTGCTCAAGATGACATGGACGAGTTGCGTGGAGGGCTTCTCGAGATTGCGGGCTCGCCGCACTGGCACACCACCGAGGCTCTGCTCACGGCAGGAGGGCGACGGGCCACTGAGGACATGCTCGGGTATCTCGCTGACGGGAAGGAGACCTGCGTGATTGCCCATCAGGTGTCCGTAGACCCTGTCGACCATGATGCAGAAGACGCTCGTCGCGCCTGCTATCGATCGTTAGCGGAAGAACTCGCCGCTGGCCGAGCCGGCAGTTGGAGCCCTATAGAGTTGCTCATCCTCGAAGAGCGCAACCAGAGCAACTTCCGGAATAAGGATGACAAGAACCACAAAGAACTGATCCGCGAAAATCGAGTCCCACGAAACACGCGACTCCTGCAGACCTCTCCAAGTGCCGAGCGGCTGCTGTGGCTTCCAGATCTCGTGTCATCCGCGTTCCGCCGAACCATCACTCACACAGACGGAACCGACGAGATCTTCGAGATCGTGAAGCCTCAAGTGCATTTTCTTGAGGCCGGGGACTAGATGAGGTGTAAAAAAAGAGCAGCCCCTGGCTGCCGTAGCTACACCTAGGGGCCTGGCCGACTGTCGGGGCGTAAGCCCAGAGGGCCGACTCATTGCTCACCTGTATGTTATCCAAACTGCGGAGCATTGTCACGTCGTCGTTCGCACGCACTCCTGAGCCAGTTGCGTCCGGCGTTCACTACTGAGGAACTACCTCAGTTCCCGTGCGTCCGCCGGAGTCGCGCATCTGGCGGGACCTATCGGCGTTTGTGCGGAAAGTGTGAGCTTCCGGAGCACTCCACCGCCACCTGGCGCCGGAGACATCCGCCAGATAGCGGTTCGGTTCACATCGTCGGCACGTGAGGCTCCGCCTCGTCCCTTTTGGGTACACCGGTGCGGGACTCCCTGGTGCGCGCAGTTCCGGCTGTTTCGCAGGGTCGGGTCGCGCGTTTTGATCCCGGTTCCTCTGGGGTCCAGGGTTCAGGCAGCGGCTCTGTCATTGGCCGGCCGGGTGCCCGGATGCTGTTGATTCCTCGAGGTGGGGAATGGGCCGGCTCGGCGGGGGTCCGCTTCCGGCGGCGTGTGGTGCGGTAGAAAAAGCAGAACCCCGGCCGTGTGATCGGCCCTCCGAAGAGGACTACAGGGACGGTTCCGGGGTGTTCAGCACTGATATTACATGGCGGAGGTGGGCGTGGCCAGCACGAGCAGTTGGGCGTTCTATGAGCGCCACTTTGCCCGGTCGCGGTTGCAGCACTACCTCGTGCACACCGGAGGCAACGAGGTGGCGGCGATGGAGCTGTATCGGTGGAACGCCGCGATCTCTGGCGCCTTTTGGCAGTCGTTGGCCTACTTCGAAGTAGCGTTTCGCAACGCTCTGGATGAACGCATGAGCGAGCGTCACGCGCTTCTTGGGCGTTCGGGCCACTGGGTGTTCGACGATGCTCGTGAATTGGGACGTGATGCCATCGGGCCGGGTAAGCATCGTCAGCCGTACAAGGACATTGCCGAGAGCATTGGCCGGGTGAAGAGGAACCGCAAGCCGCTCAGCGCCGGCCAGATCATCTCAGAGCTTCCGTTCGGGTTCTGGCACCAGATGGTCTCCCGGCGCCAGATGTTCCTCTGGCCGGATGTCGCTGGTGCGTTCGCCTATGCGCCCAGGCGTGACCAAGCGACGATCCAGGATCCGGTGAAACGGTTGCGCGAGTTCCGAAACCGGATCGGCCACCATCACCGGGTGTGGTCAGAGGATATCCAGTCGCGTTACGACGATCTGCTGAGCGTGGCTGGCTACTTGGACCCTGATCTGGAGAGATTCATCGACGAGCGGAGCCAGGTGCCTGGTCTGCTCACGTGGCAGATCTGATTCGCCGCATCGGGTGCGCGCTCATCGATGTGGGTCACTGGCCGGGGCTGGCGGGGGAGATGTAGCGGTACCACCAAGGTGCGAGTGAACCCCCGATGGGTCGGCCGAGTTCGGCGGCGGTGCAGCCGCCGGTGACGTGCGTCTGTCGAAGGCGGTCAGTGCCGCTTTCAGAAGTTGTCAGCACGGATATCGGAAGTCGTCATCACGACCGGTCGAGGGGACCGACTCGGGTTGTAGCGGTTCGCGTCGATGCTGTGGTCAGGTTTCGTCTCGGGCGCGGCGCAGTGTCGCGTACATTGCCGAGCGGGATAGGCCACTGATTTCGCATAGCTGATTGGCGGAGTAGTCGCCGGATTCGTAGTCCGCGAGCAAGCGTTTGCGCTGCAGGGCAGATAGCTTGGGCTGTTTGCCTTTGAGTCGGCCGGCCTTTTTCGCCTCGGCCATGCCTTCACGGGTTCTGGCGCGGATGAGGTCGGATTCGAACTCGGCCATCAGCGACAGCATGCCGAAGAACAGCTTGCCCGTCGGGTCGGCTGGATCGTGGATCGATCCGCCGATGCTCAGCCGGGTCCCTTTCGCCTGGAGTTCGTCGGCGATGGCGCGAAGGTCCACGGCGCTTCGGCCGAGGCGGTCGAGTTTGGTCACGATCAGGGTGTCGAACTCGCGGCACGCGGCCAGCGCCTCACGCAGTCCGGGGCGGTCGCGGTTGCGGCCGGTGAACCCGCGGTCGGTGTAGATCTTTGTCGACGCCGAGGCGTGTGAGGGCTGTGCGTTGCGCACGCAGATCTTGGCCCTGGGTTGAGCATCGGGCGTACCCGACGAGCATTCCGTCCATCACAGAACGGTAGGCCGTCAAGGGCAGCCTATGCCGGACCAACATGCAGGACGGTTAACCAGCACGATTTTTCATGCCTCCCGCGCAGGCCACGTTCAAGCCTGGCCCGCACTTTGTTGTGCTGGTGGGGGATCGTCAAACAGGACACCGGTCGGAGTGAGGTAGGAGCAATGTCAGGGGTCATCCTGTTGCTCTGGGTCGTGGACGTCGACACCTGCACGTACGCCAGTTCAATGCTCCGAAAGTTGGACCCGGACGGCCGAGGTGGGCCTCGAATAGTGGGCTCTACATGTGGGGCGCATTTCCGGGCCGCCATCGATAGGGGACCGGGTTTGACGGAAACCGTCCCAGAACCAAGGAACTGGGACGGTTGTTGGAGGTCGATGTATGAGAGTGGGCGACATCTGATCCGGCTGGCCATTGGGGGGCCAGGCTCCGAGGAGGTCTACAGGACGTGGGCCAGGGGCTGGCGTTGGCACGCACACAATCTCCCGCGACTCACCCGGGTCAGGGCAGTAGGTTCCAGTACTGTTTTCGGGCGGGCATGGCGTGGATTATCAGCTGCTCACCACTTTTGAAGATGAGCACAATGGTCTCGAGCAAGCGGGCGCGCGTGTCGAAGCCCAGTGGCAGTTCACGATGCGGCCAGTCATCGTCTGCAAGGGGTTCGATCCACTGGGGCCAGTCGGCTGTCTGGATCGCGTCCTCGGGCTTGACGCCGTGTTTGAGTGCGCTGTTGTGGACCTTCACGCAGCAAAATTTGCCAGGGCGCGTCGGATCGCTTCCGAGCGTGACAGGTGCTCTTTAGTGGCCATCTTGTCCAGCACTTCGAGTTCCTCGGCGGTGAGGCGTACGGCTACGACCTGCATCGGTTCAGCGCCGCGACCGGGACGTCCGCGTCCGCGTCGTTTCAATTCTTCGACGTCATAACCGGCTTCAGCTTCGTCTGCCCACTCCTGGATCTGTTCGTCTGTGACCATGCGCAAATCGTATAACGAAAATAGTTGGGAGGGTAGTTGATCAGGGGCGTGAGCGTAGGGGAGTGGTTCGCTGCGAGTGTCAGGCCGAGCTCGTCGGTGTCCTGCCGAGAAGGTTTCATGAGGCGCCGGATGTCGCTATCGGCTCAAGAGATGCCATCGGTGTTGGCGTTCGCCGTTTTGTGGCGGCGTTCTATCGACGCTCTGTGGCGGCCTCCGCTCCCGGCGATGCGGACGAGGGCAGGGCCGGCGAACGTTCCGTAAGCCGATCGGCTACAGGGTCCTTCGTCCGCCTGGGGATACCTGCCCTATACCCTGGATGTGTGTCCTCTTTGAGTTCTGCTCCTGCATCGACGACTCCGGTTGGCCAATTGCGGGCGCGGGGACGTGGCCGCCTGGTTGACCGGCTGACCTGGGGTGTAGCGGTCGCCAACCTGATCGCTCAGATTGGGATCATCGTAACCGGTGGGGCCGTGCGCCTGACTGGTTCGGGGCTCGGTTGCTCCGAGTGGCCGGTGTGTGAGCCGGGAGCGTTCACGCCGCAGTTCCATGCGGCGATGACGTTCCACCCGATCATCGAGTTCGGCAACCGCATGCTGGGCGTCGTCGTCGGCGTCATCGCGCTGGCTATGCTCGTTGCGGTCTACCGACGTGAGCCGACATCCTCACGTTCACCTGCCGTCAAGCGGTTGGCCTGGCTGATCCTCATTGGCGTCGGCCTCCAGGGGTTCATCGGCGGCATCACCGTCTGGGTGGACCTGCACCCGGCGATCGTTGGCTCGCACATGCTCATCTCACTGGCGCTGGTGGCGGTGTCGACCTACCTGCTGGTCTGCTTGCGTAGTCCTGATGGCCAGGCCGTCCCTGTCTCCTCGCCGTCCGCCCGCGTCCTGGGGCTCGCGATGAGCACCGTCGGCGTGCTTCTTCTCGTACTCGGGGTGGTCACTACTGGCGCCGGCCCGCACTCCGGGGATGCCACCGAGCCTTACCGCTGGGCACTGGACCCGGCGTTCGTCTCGCGCCTACACGCGCTAGCTGTGTGGGTCTTCGTGGGGCTCGTCGTCGTCGGGCTTCTCCTCGCCCGGCGAGAGCAGAACCAACGGGCAGTGCGGGCGTGGGGATGGCTGCTGGCGATCACGCTGGCGCAAGGTGCGGTCGGATACGTCCAGTACTTCACCGGACTGCCCGAGCTGCTCGTCGGGATCCATATGCTCGGCTCGGCACTCACCGTCGTGACTCTGGTGTTCGCGGTGAGCTCGCTGTCCACACGCGAACCCGCACCCTCATCACGGCTTACCCCATACGACGACACTCTGGCCGCGCTTGCCGCTGTCGGCCAGACGACGACGGGCGTACACGCAGAGGACGCGCTGACGACGGACACGCCGACGGTGGACAGCCGGCCCGCCGGCCCCGCGGAGTGATCCCGGTCCTGCTCCGGCTGGCGGGGGCGGCTGCGGCCGGCGCGCTGCTGGCCGCCTCGTTCCCTCCGGTCGGTCTGTGGTGGGCGGCGCTCCTCGCGATCGCCCTCCTCGTCGTCGTCCTCTCCCCGGTGCGCGGGACGGCGCCCCGCGCGCGGACGGGCGCCCTCCTGGGGTTCGTGGCGGGGTTGATGTTCTTCCTCCTCCTGGTCCCGTGGGTCGGCCTGTACGTGGGGGCCTACGCCGCCTGGGGTCTGTCCCTGGTCGAGGCGCTGTACCTCGCCGCCTTCGGTGCCGGGGCGGTGCCGGTCCTGCGGACGGGCCTCGCACCCGGGCGCCGGGCCGGACTGCGTGCGACTGGCGCGGTCCTCGGCGTGGCCGGCTGGTGGTCGGTCTGGGAGTGGGTCCGCTCCTCCTGGCCGTGGGGCGGCTTCCCGTGGGGGCGGCTGGCGTTCGGTCAGGCCGACGGCCCGCTCCTGCCCCTGGCCTCGCTCGGCGGGGCCCCGCTGCTCGGGTTCGCCGTAACCTCGCTCGGCGCGGCCCTCGGGATCGCGTGCCTGCTCCTCGCCCGCAGGGACCGACCTCTCCGGGCGGTGGCCGCGCTGGTGTCCGTCCCAGCGGTCACGGCCGGCCTCGTCGCCGGCGGCGCAGTCACCGCTTCGGCGGCCCTCTCGACCGGCTCGTCCGCCGTCGAGGTCGCCGTCATCCAGGGCAACGTCCCCCGGCTGGGCCTGGACTTCAACGCCCAGCGTCGCGCGGTCCTCGAGAACCACCTAAGCGTGACGGCCGGGTACGCCGACGAGGTCGAGGCCGGCCTCCGCGCGCGACCCCGGTTCGTCGTGTGGCCCGAGAACGCCTCGGACATCTCCCCGCTGGCCGACCGACGTGCGGGCGCCCAGATCAGCGCGCTGTCCCGGCGGCTGGGGGCGCCGATCCTCGTGGGCACCGTCCTGCCGACCGGGGACGGGCCCGAGACCACCAACTCGTACCTGGTCTGGGACGGCAGCTCCGTAGACCCCGCCGCAGACCCGGTCGTCGACCGTCACGACAAGAGGTACATCCAGCCATTCGGCGAATGGCTCCCGCTACGCGAACCGCTGGAGAAACTGTTCCCCATCGCGCGCAGTGCCGGCCACTTCATCCCCGGAGACGGCGACGGACTCGTCACCGCGGCTGGAGTGGGCCTGGGCGTGGCGATCTGCTTCGAGATCGCGTTCGACGCCGCCGCCCGCGAACCGGTGGCCCGGGGCGCCCAGATCCTCACCGTGCCCACCAATAACGCCACCTTCGGCCGGTCGCCCATGACGTACCAGCAGCTCGCCATGTCCCGGGTGCGGGCCGTGGAACACCGCATCCCCGTCCTCATCGCCGCCACCAGCGGGGTGAGTGCGGTGATCGGGCCCGACGGCCGGGTCCGGCAGGAGACCGGCATCTTCGAGCCCGCGGTGCTGGCCGCGCAGGTCGAGGTGGGGGCGGCCGGTACGCTGGCAACCCGACTGGGCGGCATCCCACAGGCGGTGTGCTGTCTCATCGGGCTCGCCGGGCTGGCCTGGGCGCTCATCCGTGCCCGGCGGCGGCTCGGAAAAGACTTCGAGGAGATGTAAGTGACCGATCCGTTGACGCCCGCCGGTGGTGTCCCGTCCGCGCGGACGCTGGTGATCATCCGACCTACGACGAGCGGGAGAACCTCCCGGGGGTCGTGGAGCGGCTGCTCGCCGCGGCTCCGGACGTGTCGGTCCTCATCGCGGACGACAACAGTCCCGACGGCACGGGGGAGGTAGCGGACCGGCTCGCCGCCGAGGACACGCGGAGGCGGATCACAGTCATGCACCGCGCCGGCAAGAACGGGCTGGGCGCCGCCGTGAAGTGCCCCCAGCGCTGGCCGAATCCGGAGGTCAGCGAACCGCTGGTCGGTATCGCTGCCTGCGGACGACGCGCGGTCTCCTCGGTGAGTGCGAGTCAGTTGGTGCTTGGCCCTTGCTGTAGTGCCTTCTCGGCGCGCAGTTCGGCACCTTCGTCTGCCGTGGCGCGGTGGGCATAGTGTCGCGTTTGTCTGCTGCTGGAATGCCATCTGCGGCCGAGGATGAGGAGTACGACGAACAGCATCGCCTCGCCCGCGGCCAAGGCGATGGCACTACTGACTTGCTGAGCGTGAAGAAGGTCAGGGATCCACGGCAGGTTGAGATCGCTGTACCAGGACTCGGCGAGGATCGTTTGCGAGTTGATCAGCATGATCCCGAAGAGGATGTGAACTGGCATTGAACCGAGGAGCACGAAGAACTTGGTGCGAGGAGTCACAGGCTTTGGGGCGGTGGCCGGGGTCGGCACCGTGCTTTCTGAACCTTTCCGTAATCAGAGTGCGTCGAAGCGACTTAGCGAGACATCGAATGTGGCTTCCGGCCCATGAGGCAGACGCGCGCCCGGGCCGACAACCATTGTCTCGTAAATCTGTAGGTTGTTAAGGCGATGCCGCAACAGTTCAGCAGACGCTGTATAGTTCAGCAAATGCTGACTCTTGTCTCTCGTGTGGATGTGATGAACCGGTTAGGGCGGGCGATGGCCGACCCGACACGGTCCCGGATACTGCTGACCTTGCTACAGCAGCCGACCTACCCGGCGGAGCTGGCCCGGGACTTGGAGCTGACACGGTCGAACGTGTCGAACCATCTGGCATGCCTGCGCGACTGCGGGATCGTTGTCGCCGTGCCCGAAGGTCGCCAGACCCGGTACGAGATCGCAGATCCGCACTTGGCGCGGTCGCTGTCCTCCTTGGTCGAGGTCACCCTCGCGGTCAACGAAAACGCCCCCTGCTTGGAGCCCGGCTGCTCAGTGCCGGGTTGTCGCGCCACGGAGGTGCAGGCGTGATCCTGTCCTCGGCCCTGCAGGCGATCGGCCTGTTCATTGCCACCAATATCGACGACATTATCGTCCTGTCGCTGTTCTTCGCCCGCGGCGCCGGCCAACGCGGCACCACCGCACGCATCCTGGTCGGCCAGTACCTCGGCTTCATCGGCATCCTCGGCGCCGCAGTGCTCGTCTCCCTGGGCGCGGGAGCCTTCCTGCCCCCGCAGGCCATCCCTTACTTCGGGCTGATCCCACTCGGCTTGGGACTGTGGGCCGCGTGGCAGGCCTGGCGCGGGGATGATGATGACGACGACGCAAAGATCGAGGGCAAGAACGTCGCCGTGTGGACCGTGGCCGGCGTAACCTTCGCCAACGGTGGAGACAACATCGGCGTCTACGTCCCCGTCTTTCTCAACGTGGGCCCGGGAGCCGTAGTCGCCTACTGCGTCGTGTTCCTAGTGCTGGTGGCAGGACTGGTGGGCCTGGCAAGGTTCGTCGCCACCCGCCGGCCGATCGCTGAAGTCCTGGAGCGCTGGGAGCACATCCTGTTCCCGATTGTCTTAATCGGCCTAGGCGCCTTCATTTTGATCAGCGGCGGAGCATTCGGACTCTGACAGTGCTGACGCAGCGCCCCTGATTGGCTCTCCCCGCTCAATCTCGTACAAGTATTGCGGCCCCTTAATCGCCTGCGCGTGATATTATCGCTCAATGGCGATTAAAGGGGTCCCGGAGGAGTTGGTCGGCGAGCCCTTCCAGCCGGTTGATTGCGGGGCGTACGCGGCGCTGTTCCATGCTTTGGCAGAGCCGACGCGGTTGGCGATTCTTGAGCACTTGGGCAGCGGCGAGCACAGGGTGCGGGATGTGGTTGATCACATGCACTTGGCTCAGTCCACGGTGAGCAAGCATCTTGCCTGTCTTCGGGACTGCGGGCTTGTGACTGTTCGGATCGAAGGTAGGGCTTCCTGGTTCTCGCTGGCGGACCCAACTCGGTTGGAAGCCCTGATCGAGTCTGCAGCGGCGCTCCTGAGCGCATCAGGGACCACGCTTTCGCTGCGCGAGCACCGCGATCTCCATGATCGCGATGCGGCTCAGTGGACCGAGACTGTCATGCGAGTGCCCCAATTGTCGCAGCCATCCACCAGTCGAGGAAAGGTCTGAAACCACTATGAGTGCTGGACACAGTCACGGACCGAGTTCGGAGGAAGCCGCGTCGGCACCGGACTTCCGTAGAAAGCTCGGCATTGCCTTCGCGCTGGTCTTCTCCATCGTCGTTGCTCAGGGTGTCGGCGCCTGGATCACCGGCAGCCTGGCGCTGCTCGTTGATGTCGTCCACTCATTGACTGATTCCATCGGGCTGCTCGTCGCGCTGGTCGCGGCGGTACTGATGGTTCGTCCCTCAAACAAGCGGCGAACCTGGGGTTTTCGCCGCATCGAGGTCTTGGCGGCCCTCGGCCAGGCACTGCTCCTGGCCGGCGTCAGCGTCTACGCCCTTGTCGAAGCAGTCCAGCGCTGGAGCAACCCTCCAGAAGTCGCGGGTGCAGAGTTGCTGATTTTCGGCGTCGTCGCGTTGGCTCTCAATATCGCTGCCGCACTCGTGCTCGCGTCCAGCCGCGGCGCGAACTTCAACATGCGCGCCGCGTTCCTGGAAGTCCTCATGGACGCGCTGGGAACGCTGGCGGTCATCGTCTCAGCCGTGCTCATCATGACCACCGGGTTTCAGCGTGCCGACACCATCGCCGCTGTCGCTATAGCGCTCATGATCATTCCCCGGGCTTTCCTTCTGGTTCGAGAAACTACCCACGTCCTCATGGAGTTCACCCCGGCTGGCCTCGACCTCGACCGGGTCCGAGCGCACATCCTTGCGATCGACCACGTGCGGGAGGTCCACGACCTCCACGCCTCGACTGTCGCCACCGGTCTTCCCACACTGTCTGCCCATGTCGTTCTTGACGATGAGTGCTTCGAGGACGGTCATGCCCCGGAGATCCTCGATACCGTGCGGCACTGTGTGGCCGAGCATTTCCACATCGAGCACACCACCTTCCAGCTTGAGACCCAGCACCACCGAGATCACGAACCCCCGGTCGCGCGGCACCCCTGAAGTACGGGAGATAGGGAACCGAGCACGGGTATATGCGCCGACGTCTTGAAGATGCATGATCTAACTCAGTGGAGCCCGCCCGGCCGGCTTCGCCTTGGTGGATGAAGACCTGGTCGGCGCTTGCCCGAGTTCGGTGATCACCGAGCCGGTCAGTATGGTCAGCCACGGTGGGGGTCCTCGAAGGGAAGATGTTGGCATGGCGAGACTGTCCATAAGGCCTAGAGCAGTGCGCGGTCGCCGAAACCGCACTTCCTGCAAGTCCATCGGAACAGTAGCCGCAGCCATAGTCGGCATGCTGACGCTGACAAGCTGCGCGACCGGAGCTGACGCTGTCGCTACCGGCGAGACGTTCGACTTCGTCAGCCCGAATGGCCAGTTGGAGATTTTCTACGACCCTCCGGAGGAGCGTAGGAAGATCGCGCCGATGTCTGGGCCGAACCTGCTCGACCCCGAGATGACCGTGGCCGTCGGTGATTATCCCGGCGATGTGGTGCTGATCAACCTGTGGGGCCAATGGTGTGGGCCGTGCCGAGCGGAGATCGACGATCTACAACGCTTGCAGGACAAGTACGAATCCCGAGGGTTCACCAATGTCGGCGTCAATTTGCGTGACCCGAATCGCGACAAACCCGTTGACTTCGTCAAGGACAACGGGGTCACCTATCCCTCGATCTGGGACCCGTCCCAGGCTGCGGTCGCGGCACTGGACGGTTTTCCCACGTCGGTGGTGCCGGCGACACTGATCCTCGATAAGCAACATCGGGTGGCTGCGGTGTTTCTAGCGGAGATCACTGATTATCAGTTGGAGCCGCTCATCGAGAGGCTGCTCGCGGAGCCGGTCGGGAGCGACGCTTGATGAGCACGGTGTTGCTCGCGCAGTCCATTGGTGAGGCCTTTCAGGCCGCCCATGCCAGATTCGCCCACGATGAGAGTCGCTGTGCGCGATACCCGGCCACGTCGAGGGTCCCATCGGGTGCCGCAGGTGTGAAGAACACCGCGAACATCGCGGTGCCCACCGCGACTGCGCAGAGCAATTCGGCGACTACCCGTGTGGCAGGTAGCCCGGCAGTGGTGAGGATCCCAGGGTCGGGAATACCCAAAAGGACCAGGGCCTGGGCTGTTGATAATCCGGACAGCATGACCGCTAGAGCGGCACCGATGACGAGCAGGACCAGAATGACCGGCCAGACAGGTCGGCGCACGCTCGCCAGAGGAGAACTCATGGGCTCATCATAGAAAGCTCAACCCCGAGAACCGGAATGGACGAAGGGGGATCGCGACCAAGGGGGTCCTGCTGTCGGCGGAGCCAGGGAAATTAGCGGGGCCCGCCGAGGCCGTCGCCAACCAGGCTTCGGGTTGCACCTCGAAGGCCCCGGAGTCGTTCGAGGTCAATCGAGAGGTCGATGGGTAGCCGCCTGGCGGGACACGGCGACGGAAAGGAAAGGTTCGGTCAGCACATTGAGGCAGCAGCACTCAATAATCGAGACGGTTACCTTGTCGCAGATGGCGCCGTCGTTCCGCGTCGAACCTGGTGCCGTAGCGATCGCGAACAGTCTTCTCGATGAGGCGCTCATGCGAGATGGGTCCGCTGGCGGTAGTAGCAACGGGACGGCCTGATGCGTCGGTAGCAGTATTGTCACCGTCGTCGGTCCGCCCCTGGGGGCCCTCGCCGGCGTCGTTTTCGAGGTCGATGCCATCGGCACGGTTGCGGCGGCGCTCTCGGATGTCGCTCCACAGGAAGTACCCGAAGCCAACTGGTGCTAGGACCCCGAACGCGAGCCACTGCAACCCATAGGACAGGTAGCTGCCCGCCTCGATGGACGGCGTCGGCACCGGCTCGAGCGACCCGGGTTGGTTTCCGGGGAGTTGGAGGTGATGCGGCACGAGGTCGAGGCCCACAAGCGGACCTATTGCGGAGGTTTCGACATTGCGCACCATGTGTCGACCATGCAAAACGATGGGCTCTGCTGGCGCATCGGTAGCCATTCGGAGCCTGGCGGTGATGGTCACGGGATCAGCCGGTACCGCAGGGTAGTCCGGCACCGAATTGTTCTCGCCGACTGGAACCCACCCGCGATTGATGAGAAGGTCAGTGCCCTTCTCGGTTCGAAAGGCGGCGAAGACCTGGTACACGGCTTTACCGTCGACCGCTCGTTGGCGTAGTAGAACTTCTGCCTCCGGAAGGTAGCGGCCAGTCGTCGTCACGAGGTGCCACTCGGACTGCTCCAGCGGAGTGTTGCCAGTCGTCAGCTCCGCCAGCGGCACCGGATCGGCCTCGATGCTCTCACGGAGTTGTGAGTTGCGTGCCTGTAGATCCTCATTCTTGCCCAACTGCCACGGTGCAAGCAGCGTGAAACACGCGTACACAAAAAGCGCGACGGCGATAACGGCGATCAGCCATCCCGACGTGATCGCACGAAAGAACCTCTGCACGCCGTTCACGGTAGACCCGGGACCAAAGCGGTCAATATCTGGGACCTCCGGTTCGCCGAGACCGCCGCGGTGGGCGCATCCGTCAGATGATGACACCGTTCGTCGCAAGCCACGACACCGAGTCGATCCACTGGCCGGCGGGGTTCTGCACGCCCAGGTGCAGATGCGGGCCGGTCGAGTCACCCCGGTTGCCGACTTCGCCGATCACCTGGCCGGCAGTGACCCGCTCGCCCACGGACACGTAGTTGGCGTTGTTGTGGCCGTACTCCAGGAGGTAGCCGTCGTCAGTCTGGATGCGGATCCACAGCCCATAGCCGGCGGCGGGCCCGGAAGCCACGACAGTGCCAGACTTGGCCGCGTACAAGGGAGTACCGATTGGAGCGCCGAAGTCGGTGCCACTGTGGTTGGAGCCCCACCGGGGGCCAAAGCTCGAAGTGACAACACCGTCGGTCGGCTTGTGTGCGTCGACGCTGCCAGGCAGCTGCAAAGAACCGAGCCCGAGCTGATCTAGCCCGGGAATCTGGCTGGCGTACGCGCGGACCTGCTCGGCCCCGATGCCGTGCTGAGCGCCGACCTCCTGGACCATCTGTCCGACCTGGTCGAGATCAGACGATTGGGCGGAGGCGGTAGGCGTGGCGCTCAGTGCTGCACCGCTAGCAATCGCCGCGCCGGCCAGGGTGGTGGCAGCCATGCGGCCGATTCCCGCAGAGTGGCGGGCCCGATGCCGGCCGGCAGGGGACGCAGTGGTCTCGACACCGAGCGAGACCATGAGATCGGCGAACGGTACAGCCCGCGAAGAGTTCGACATGCTGATTCCTTTGACGTGGTGATGCTTCCGGCTGGCCGCGGGCGGTCTCCGATTACTCTCGAAACGGTAACAGTTTCATATCGTCTTGTCTTGCGCGATCTCCGGAGACTTGAAACATCGCAGGTCAAACCGTTGCTGGTCCGTGCGCTACGGTCGATCTGGCCATACGTCTTGGTGGCCAGGCGACAACGGGCTCGGGTAGACGTCCGTCCGAAGAACGTATGAGGGAGTGGAATAAGGGGGCTCGTACAGTGGGGACACAGACAAAACTGCAGCTGAGAGCTCGGGGATCGGGCCGAGCATGGCTGTTGGGCCCGGCCCTAGTCGCGGGTGTGGCCTACCTTGACCCTGGAAATGTTGCCGTCAACATGTCTGCCGGGGCTCAGTTCGGGTACTTGTTGGTATGGGTGCTTGTTGCGGCGAACGCAGCGGCGTGGCTGGTCCAGTACCTTTCGGCCAAGCTCGGGTTGGTTACTGGGTCGAGCATGGCTGAGCTTCTCGGTCAGCGCATCGCCAACCGGGCATGGCGTGTCCTGTATGGGTTGCAGGCCCAATGCGTCGCGATCGCTACCGATGTCGCTGAAGTCATCGGGGGCGCCGTCGCGCTGTGGATCTTGTTCGATGTCCCCCTTGTTGCCGGTGCTGTTATCACGGGAGTCATCTCCACAGGGCTTCTCTTGCTGCAAGCTCAACGTGGAGCAAGAACGTTTGAGTTCGCGATTATCGGCCTTATGCTCGTGATCGTCATCGGGTTCTGTTACGGCCTGTTCATTGCTCCGCCCGAGCCTGGTGCAGTACTAGGTGGCATGATCCCCCGCTTCGACGGCGCCCAATCGGTGTTGCTGGCAGCAAGTATTCTCGGGGCAACGGTCATGCCGCACGCAATCTACGCGCACTCCTCACTCGCCCGTGACAGGTTCGGTACAGAGAGGACCTACCCGCTTTCCCGGTTAATCAGGGCAACCCGGGTAGATGTGACTATCGCGTTGACGATCGCCGGGTCAGTGAACCTAGTGATGCTGCTTGTGGCGGCATCGGTGCTCCCCGGAGTGGCGGGCACTGAGACTATTGAAGGGGCTCACGCTGCGATCGAGAACACCCTCGGCACGACAGCCAGTCTTATGTTCGCAATCGCGCTATTGGCTTCAGGGCTCGCATCAACTGCCGTTGGCGCCTACGCGGGCAGCGACATCATGGGGGGCCTGTTTCGTACCCGGATGAAACTCCTCACCCGCAGGCTCATCACCATTATCCCATCCATTATTGTGCTAGCAGCCGGGGTTGATCCCACGTACGCGCTGATTCTGAGCCAGGTAATTCTGTCGTTTGGCATCCCGTTTGCGCTGGTGCCATTGGTGTGGCTCACTTCCCGAAAATCCCTCATGGGCGCCTCGGTCAATGCGCGCGAAACAACATTACTGGGCTGGGCGATCGCTGCTGTAATCATTGCTTTGAATGTCGCGCTGGTGGCTCTCGAGACGGGAATTGCCTGAGTTACACCACCCTATGGTGCACCATAGTTGCTGCGGCATGTTGCACCGTCCGGAGGGGCTCCGCGTGGTGCGAACGCGTGGTATGAAACACGAGTCTCGACAACGGTCCGCAGGTGGCGACCTGCTCCACCATTCCGTCATTTCCCTGCGGTCAAGGTGGCGCAAGCAACGAAGCGCAGGCCCGAGATCCACCCACGCGCAGGTCGCGCTGGGGTTGACCGATACGAATGTGGGGAACGGTTCGGTGGGGTACAGAGTTCGCACAATCTACAACTCGGCACCGTTAGCTTGTCATAAGATAAATTATCGGCGTTAACATGCCCGCTGGTTGGAGGGTCTTTGATGTCGCATGGCGGCAAGGGTGATCATCGACGTACTTCGTGCGACTCGTTCGGTCTGAGCCTTAGTTGGCGGCGGAGTAGGCGTCCATGACGTCGGCGGGGATGCGTCCGCGGTCGGAGACGTCGTAGCCGTTGGCCCTGGCCCATTCGCGAATGGCCTTGGTGTCGGCGGAGGGGGTCTTGGTGGTGGCCTTGCGCGCGGTCTTGGCGTTCTTTCCTGTCACGCGGTGGCCGGCCTCGAGGTACGGCGTGATGGCGTCGCGAAATGCCTGGGCATTGTCGTCGCTGAGGTCGATTGAATACTCCTTGCCCTCGAAAGCGAACGAGATGGTGTTCGCGTGCTCTCCGAGATCGGTCCCGTCGATGTCGTCGAGGTACCTGACCTGAAACTTTTGAGCCATCGCTGATCCTTCGTGTTTCGGTGTTGTGTTCTGTGCAGGGTTGCAGGATGCGCCCGGGCGCGAAAGCGAAACGCGGGCACATGTCCTTTTCGCTGCCGACCAGCTCGCGGATGGAAAGGGCAGAGGAGTTCTAGCTTGTGGGGGCGCTTTATCCGTAGTGGTAGCGGCAGGTGGCGATACGGACTTCGGTGTCGGTGACTTTGTAGACGAGTCGGTGCTCGTCGGTGATGCGTCTGGACCAGTATCCGGCGAAGTCGTATTTGAGGGGTTCGGGTTTGCCGATTCCCTCGTTGCCATTGCGGGTGATGTCCTGCAGGAGCAGGTTGATGCGCTTGAGGATCTTGCGGTCCTGTTGTTGCCACCAGAGGTAGTCCTGCCAGGCGTTGTCGTCCCAGACGAGTAGCACGTCAGTCGGCGTCGAGCAGGTCGCGCGCCTGTCCGCGGCCGGACTCGAGCCGCTCCATCGCATCGAGCAGACGTCGGGCGTTAGCCGGTGATCGCATGAGGTGGGCGGTCTCGCGCAGGGACTCATAGTCGTCAAGGGAGACCATCACCACCGGCTCGTGGCCGGCGCGGGTGATGATGACCTCTTCGCGGTCGTTGGTGACCCCGTCGAGGACCTCGGCGTAGCGGGCCCGGGACTCGGTGTAGCTCATCGTCTTCATCTCAACCCCTCCTGTACGCAAAAGCGTACAGGATGCGGAGTCGGTGCTCCATTGTGGCTACCCGCGTGCGGCGCCTGTGTGCAAAAGCCCGGCCGGATGCCCGGCGCGGGCCTGCCGGTGGCCACGCCGGCCCGTCGGCGCCCTGTGACCGCATCGCGGTCAGGTTCCGGCCCGCTGTCTCGCCCGCGGCTGGGGCCACAGCGGCGTGGCCAGAATCTGGCTCTCCCTCGCCGCGCCGGTGGCCCCCGTCGACGGCCAGCTCGCGCCCGCCCCCGGCCCTGAAAGCGCGGATGGCTGGGCCCTGTCCAGCCTCGGTGGTAACGTGGGTAACGAAACGGGTTACCGGTTACCCGTTACCTGACTTGGAGGGCTGTCATGTCGACGTCGGAGAAGATCGCTCGAGCCTATGGGGTACTCGTTGCACGAGGGGACAAGGTCACCGTGCGCAGCGTGCAGCGCGAAGCGGGGGTACGCATCGGTGAGGTGGCCGCATGGATGCGCGAGCACGCCACCGGCGTTGCCGGGGATGTGCCCGAGGCCCCAGATCTGTCGGAGGCAATGTCGGCGATGGTGGCCTCAGTGTGGGCCGCGGCATGGAAGCGCGCCGCCGAGCAGGCGGACGAGGCGACCGCTGTGGCGCTGGATACAGCCCGCGGCGGCGAGGCCGACGCCCTGGAGGCGGCCGAACAAGCGGAGTCGCAACGCGACGAGGCTGTCGCGGTCCGAGACCGCGCCCTCGCCGAGCTCGAGGCAGTGCGCGGCGAGCTCGAGCAGCTGCGCGGTCAGATCGAGACCGCACGCCAGGACGTCGCGATCGCGCGCGCCAAGGCCGAGGAGTCCGACCGGGCACGGGTCCGGGCGGAGGCCACCTCGGACACCCTGCGGGAGGTCCTGGACTCGCTGCGCGAGACCGCTCGCAAGCCAGGCCGGTCGGATCAGCCGGGCCAGTCAGCCAGCCCGCCAAAGCGCGACGCGCACTGACTGTCGGAGGGGAAAGCCACACTGGCAGCGGATCAGGCCGTGAGGCCCGTGTGGGCGCCGCAGCGGAAGTCGCTAGCGACAGGAGTGTGGAATGTGGGATCTGGAGACCGCGCTGCTGGCTACCGCTGTCGTCGCTGGCGGCGCCTTGGCCTTGCCGCCGGTAGCGCGTGGGGTCGGCGGGTTCTGCGCGGTGGTTGGCATGCTCGGTGCCCTGCAGGGTCGTACGTGGGCGCCCACGGTAGCGGCGCTGGGGCTGTTGGCGTGGTTTGTCGGTCATTGGTCGTTCGCGGTGCGCCACGACGAGCACTACCGGTCGCGGATAGCGCTGTGGGTGATCGATAGGACCCCGCTGCGATGGACGATCCCGCGGTACTGGCAGCTGCGCCGACGAGCAGCGCCCCGCTGACACATCTTGGCCCGGGCCGCCAACGACAGATGGCCCCGCCGTCGGCGAGGCCATCTCTTGGGGCGACTGTACTGCAGCCTTCAGAACAGTGGGGGTGTGTCGAGCGGTGCGGCGTTGCCGGATGCCCGTGCGTAGGCGACCGGGTCCCAGCCGTCTGCCACGGCGTCGCGGACGGCCAGTGAGCGGGCCTGGCGATCGTGGCGCTCGGCCAGGCTGCGGATGATCCCGGTGCGGCCACAGGCCACCGCGTAGAGCAGGTTCGCCGACTGAGTGGAGGCGATGAGATGTCCTGGATCGACGCGCACGCACAGCGGTTCGTTGCAGCGGTGCTCGCCAATCGCACCGGCGTCGAGTTCGCCGGCGATGACAAGTGCGAAACGGTGGGCGTACTCGGTGCGGCTGACCCCACCTGATCGCCAACTGATGACCGGCAACCGGTAGGTATTCGAAGTAGGTGCAATACAGGCCGTCCCCGGCGAGTGCAGAACGCTGCCCACCTCAAAGCAGAGGGGCTCTGGCCACCATGGAAACCCTCAGTTTTCAACAGTTCGTTGACAACACGATGTTGGCATTGTCATGGTTGCGGCATGAGCCCTGTCATTCCGAACGAATTCGATGAGCTGAATGAGGTGGACTCCGCGCGGCAACGGCTGGGCAAGTCCGGTGCCGACCAGCTGCCTCCGCTCCCCTGGCTGCCGCCAGGAGCCATGCCCGACGATGTGACCTTGCTGCGGTTTGCCATGTGGCGAGCGAACTCAGCAGTTGGCGATGCTTCTCACGATGATCTTCGTGCGGCTCTGACACTTCTAGAGTCGGCACGAGCTGACCTCGATGCGCTCGAAGCAGGTTTGATGTTGATCGCGAGGGCAGAGGGACTGACCTGGCCCGAAATCGCCAAGCAGCTGGGAGTGAAATCTCCGCAGGCAGCTCAGCAGCGCTTTCAGCGGGTGTCGACTCGCGCCCAGGCCGACGACGTCGTGGAGCAACCAGAATGACAGCTGAACGATCCGATTCGTGGCAGTCCCGAGAAGAGTTGCTGGTGCTTCACGGGGTCCGCCTCGCCGGGTTCGCGGACACTGAGGCGGTCGCTGACCGCGTCGACCTGCCAGTCAGCATCGTCGGTGACACTCTCTGCGTCCTCAACAGGCAGTATCTGATTGAGCGTATGACGTTCGCTGACTCCGGTGGCTGGATTCTTACCGAAGCGGGCAAGTGCCGCGACGGCGAACTGCTACAGGAAGAACTTGAGGCGTCCGGCGCGCGACTCGTCCTCCAAGCCACGGCTGACAACTTTGAGACCAGCGTCAATCCCCGCCTCGTCCGGGCTGTGACCGACTGGCAGCTTCGCTCTTCCGCTGAGCGTACGGAGCGCGGAGTCGAGGTGCTGCTGGAGCTGACGGCCTTAGCCGATGCTCTCAGCGACCTCATGGCAGGCCTGGTTGGCCGGCTGCCGCGGTTCAGCCGGTACCCGCGGCAGTTCTCGGCGGCCTTGCACAAGGCTCGCGCGGGTGACCATCAGTGGGTGGCCGGCGTGGGCCGCCTCTCCTGCCACATCGTGTGGGCAGAACTCCATGAGGACCTGCTGTCCAGTCTTGGCCGCGACCGTTCCGCGGAACCCCATCAAGGAGGACGGTAATGGCCGCTCGCACTATCTATCTCGTGCGCCACGGGGCAGCCGACGCCTGGGGCCAGTTGACCGACGAGGGCCGGGCACAGTCCCGATTGATCGGCCAGCGACTCGCCCGTTTGCCCATCGACGTCGTGTGGCATTCCCCGCTGCCACGGGCAGTCGAGAGTGCCCGGATCATCGCAGCCGAGATGCCGCGCGTCCTGGTCGACGAGGCTGCCGAACTCGTCGACCATGTCCCGTTCGTCCCTGACCGCGAATACCTCTCACCCTCATGGGTGGGATTCTTCGACGGCTATGACCGCAGCGAAGCCGATGCCGGTCGAAGGACCGCAGACGGCCTGGCGGCACGGTTCGGCACGCCGAACACGCGGGCACAGCGCCCGACCCACGAGGTAGCCGTGACCCACGCGTACCCGATCGCCTGGATGGTGCGCGATGCACTCAGTGCCCCACCTGCCCGATGGATGTCGCTGGCCGGTGTCGCTAACACTGGGCTCACGGTGATCGAACACACCGACGGGGAACCCCCTGGCGTGGTGATGGTCAACGACATGTCTCACCTGCCCGCCGAACTGCGGTGGACAGGCTTCGCCGGCGGGAGACAGTTGTGAACATCGTGGACCTCGTCGACGCCGATCACTCGACCGCCGGTGGCAAAGCCGCCCCCTTGGCCGGGCTGACACGGGCTGGCTTCAAAGTACCTACCGGTTTCGTGGTGCCAGCAACCACCTACCGAGGCGCGGCCACGGCACTTGGCCTCACCGAACTCTCCACCGATCACGCCGAAGAGGCTCGATCACGAATCCTGCGCTCTCGCCTCCCGGACGGCGTTGTCGATGACGTCTCCCGGGCGTTGGAGCGCATCACCGACGGGGCGCCGACTGACTACGTGGCCGTGCGTTCATCCTCGATCGCTGAAGACAACGCCCACGCATCTGCCGCAGGACAGCATGACAGCTTCCTCGTCCTGCGCGGAGCCGAGCAGGTATGCCAGGCGATCCTGAAGTGCTGGGCCTCGCTGTGGACCGACCGCGCTGCCGCGTACCGAGCCCGCCAAGCCTGGCAGGCACCAGTCGACATGTCCGTGCTCGTCCAACGGCTCGTAGATGCCAGCGTCTCCGGGATCATGTTCACCGGCACTACCAGCGTGATCGAAGCATCGTGGGGCATCGGAGAACGGCTCGTCGCAGGACACGTCACTCCCGATTCCTGGCGCGTCAAAGACTCTGGCATCGTCGAGCGCCGGCTAGGACTCAAGGCCGAGCGCACCGACCGCTACGACGGGCATCTCGTCACCCGCCCCACATCCGCGGCAGAGCAGAAGGAGCCCTGTCTCACGGACCGCGACGTTCTGCGCTTGCACGCCCTCGGCAAAGAGGTCTCCATCACGTTGGGTGGTCCCAGAGACATCGAATGGGCCATCACGGACGACACGACGTGGGTCCTTCAAGCCCGACCCGTGACCGCAGCCGTCCCTGACTCCACAGCACTGCCCCCGATGGCCTCCGGCAATGCCACCCTCACCGGAGAGCCAGCCAGTCCAGGACTGGCTTCTGGCCCCGTCCGCCTGGTCCGCGGACCGGGCGACTTTCCCAAGGTCAAGCGCGGGGATGTGCTGGTCTGTCGCCACACCGATCCTGCGTGGACTCCGCTGTTCACCATTGCATCGGCAGTGGTGACCGAAATAGGTGGAGTGCTCTCCCACGCAGCGATCGTCGCCAGAGAAGTCGGGATACCCGCCGTACTCTCAGTCCCACGAGCGACCGAACTCCTCACCTCTTCCTCCGTGGTCACCGTCGATGGCAACACTGGCCAGATCTCGCTGTGAAGAGGTCTACTCTCCCGAGCGCACACGATGAGGGCTCGTTTGATGTGGTTACCACAGTGACCAGGGGCGGCCCGCAGCGATGGCGGCGCTGATGCGGTGTTCGATGGTGTGTGCGAGTTCGCCTGCCGCGAGTGCGCTGCGGATGCTCTCAGCGATGGTGCGGGAGAGCCCGTCTGGTCCGCGGGTGTCGGCCAGGGGGCTGCCCGGGCCGTGTCGTCGTGCGAGGTATTCGGTGCGGTTGTCGGTGGCGGTGCCCAGGCGTAGATGGTCGGGGTTGGTGCAGCCGGCGTAGTCGCAGCGGTGGCACAGGATGGGGTCGGTCAGGGCGCTCCAGCCGAGTCGGTCAATGATCCCGTGCGTGAGTTGGTAGGCGTACAGGTGTGCCGGGACGGTGCCGCGGCGGGAGAGCCCGGGAAGGCTGGCTGCGCGGAAGGAGCCGTGCCCGGTGGAGGAAATCGCGCCGATCCAGGGCCAGCATTGGTCAGGGCCGCGGCGGTAGCGCTTGTTCTCGAACCGATGCCGGGTAGCGGGGT
Source organism: Dietzia sp. WMMA184 (assembly GCF_002441635.1). Lineage (NCBI taxonomy): Bacteria > Bacillati > Actinomycetota > Actinomycetes > Mycobacteriales > Dietziaceae > Dietzia > Dietzia sp. WMMA184. Next base: position 28,700 of record NZ_NXEI01000004.1, read on the forward strand.
CGGTGAGCCAGACCCGCCATAGTGCCGCTGGGGTGCGCACTGGTCGGGGGTCGCCGAGCAGGGAGAGCTGCTGGGTGTCGGTTCCTACGGGTCGGGGGAACAGGGCGGCGGTCATCGGGGCCTCGAGTGTCGGGGAGCTGTTACCGGGTGTGGCGAGGATAGGTGTCGACTCCGACATCAGTCGTGGTCGTCGAGGCGTGCGGCGAGGTAGACGCCTTGGTCGCGGGCGGCAAGGGCTCCCCAGCGCAGGGCCGCGGAGATGGACAGGCCTAGCAAGTCGGCCAGCACGGATGCGGGCAGGTCGGAGGCTAGTGCCAGTAGTGCGCCGCCGCGGGCCGCGCGGGCGTCGAGGCCGAGGTCGCGGCCCAGGAGCTGGGCCAGGCGGCCAGGGCTGAGGTGGGTTGCGTTGCGGCCTGGGAACAGCCAGGTCGGGGTGTTTGTGGGCCGGGGGTCGTCGGTGGGTAGGGGCTGACCTGCGAGGTCACCGATCAAGGCGGCCAACGCTGGTGGCAGCAGAACCGGATGATCGCGAAGTGACAGGTAGGTGTCGCCGCCGTCGGTGGTGATGTCCTCGGCGCTTAGTGCGGCGATGCGGGTGAGGTTCTGGCCGAACAGCAGTACCAGAGCGCCGGCCACGCGCAGGCGTAAGTCGAGTGCGGAGTCGGTGAGACACCGGCGCAGCAGCTGCCAGCGGGTGTGCTCGTCGAGGACGTGCCCGGGAAGTCCATCGGTTCCCAGCCAGGGCACCTCGAGGTCTGTTGTCAGTTCTCGCTTGTTGGTCCAGGTCAGAAAGTCGCGCAGGCGGCGCCGGGTGGTGGTGCCTTGGTCGAGCCAGCAGTCGACGTCTTGCTGAGTGGCCTGGGCGAGGTCGGTGCCGCGGGCGTGGAGCCAGTGCAGGAAGTCGGTGGCGCATCGGATGCGGGTGCGCGCGTACTTTGCTGCGGACGGGCTGTTACCGCGGACGCGGCGCAGGCGGTGGATGACGTGCCAGCTGGCGTAGGGCTGCAGTACGACGGCGATGTGGGGTGGTTGGTCGGCGAGCAGGGTGTCGATCCACGAGTCGAGGTCGTCGACGGTGTTATCGCGTGAGGGCAGGACTTCGATAGCGATCAGAAGCCGCCGCAGATAGCGGGTGCGACCGGTCTGGGGCCTGCAGTCCAGACTCGCGTGGGTTAGCTGTTCGTTGTCAGTGACAAGCTCGGTGAGCAGGGTTAGCCAGCTGCGCCGACTTTCGAGCAGGAGCGCGGTGCGCTGGGGTGAGTACATCTCCAGCAGCAGGGCCCGCACCTGCTCGGTCTGCCCGCGCAGTTGCGGGTGACTGCAGATCAGGAGCTTGTCGATTCTGGTGGCGTTGCGGCAGCCAAGGCAGTCGGTGGTGGTGACCAGAAGATCGATGGCTCCGCAGGAGCGGCAGTACCAGTTTCTGTGCTCTCCCGAGCATGGGCCGCAAATCGGCTGGTCGCGGTTGTCGAGTCCGGCTTGGGGGCGCTGGTGGCCGCAGGAGGCGCAGTCGATCGGGTTTCGGCGTAGCTGGTGGCAGCACGATAGACAGACCGGTCCCAGTGGCAGGGTGATCCGCACCGATCGGGTGAGACCACAGACTGCGCAGCGCTTTTTCGCCGCGGGCGACGCCCGCCGGTGGGGACGTTGCCGTGCGCGGCACGACGAGCAGATCGGTCGCCCGCTGGCTACGCCCCTGTCGCAGGGTTTGACCTCGCCACAAACGGTGCACTCGACGCTCGGTGGGATGTAGCAGCGGTAACAGATCCACTGGTCCGGCCGGGCAGGATCGCGGCGGGCATGCGATGTCGAGCGTCGGCATTGGTGGCAGGTGTGGGGGCGCCTGAGGTGGTAGCAGCGGGAGCAGAGCGGCCCAGCGTCGGTGATTGCGTGGGCCGGCTGATCGGGTCGGCCGCAGGCGCTGCAGGTGTACAGCCTTTTCGGCCCGCAGCTCTGGCACACCGGTTGCCCGTCGATGCGGTAGGCCACAGGCCGGGGTCGGTGGCACCGCGAGCACGGAGGTCGGCGATCGGGGTCCGCGCGCAGACAGCGGGCGCAGAGCACGCCGTCGTCCTCACGAGCTACGGGCACCGAGAGTGTTCCGCATCGCCGGCACGGGGTGCGGCGGGAGGCGTTGTAACAGGACATGCACCAGCGGCCCCCGCCTGGAGCGCAATACCGCAGGCGACGTTCTTGTCCGCAGCCCGCGCAAAGGGGCGGCGTGCTCGTTTCGGTCGGCAGTGCCGCGATCTGGTCGAGCAGTCGGTGCAGTCCTGGCGGCGGGTCCTGCGAGTGAGTGCGGACGGCTTCGGGATGCCGGCGCACGTAGTCGAGTACGCCCTGGAGTTCGTCCGGTAACAGTTCCGTGGCGGTGATCGCGGCGCGGTGTGCTGTCTTGGTGTGGTCGGGGTGGAGGAAGGCGAGCACGGTCGCCAGGGCGGCCGTGGGGTCGGTCATGAGCTTGTGGGTCGGCGGATGGTGGTGCGCCGCACGGGCGGGGCGTGACCTGTCTCGGTGGCGCCGGCGGGTTTGGCCACCGAGACGTCGGCGGTGGTGATTTCGATGAGGTCGGAGGTGTCGACGTCAAGGATGTCGCACAGGGCTGCCAACACGTCCAGGCTCAGGCGTTGAGGGGTGGTGGTGACCATCCGGTAGACCTGTTCGCGGGACAGGTGGATGCCGCGTTCGGCCAGCAGCGGCACGAGGTCGCTGGTGGCGAAGTGTCCGCGTTCGGCCATCAGGGTGCGCAGGTGCCAGGTGTAGCTCATCTTCTTGTTCACGGGCTCTCCCACAGGTCGGGGTGGCGGTTGAGGGATCGGCGCAGCAGGCGGTTGCGGTACTCGTCGGACACGCCGGTGTAGATGGCGGTGGTCGCGGCGTAGGAGTGGCCGACCTGGGTGGAGACGAACCGTTCGGGGTAGTCGAACTCCACCAGGTGGGTGACGTAGGAGTGGCGCAGGCAGTGCAGTTTCAATACCGGGTCCAGGCCTGCCGCGTCGCGGGCGGTGGTGAACGCGTCGTCGATGCGGCGCAGTGAGATGCGATCCGAGCGTTCGGTAACCCACAACGCCGGATGGCCCCGGCATCCGAGTAGCGGCCGAACTTCGGTCCGCCAGTGCTCCAGGACCGGCACGATCCAGTCCATCTCCGGGACAGTGAGCACGGTGCGGCGTTTGGCTGTCCCTCCCCTGCTTGCTTTGCCGAACCGGACGAACAGGGCACCGTAGTCGCGGTAGCACGGGGTGGTCGGGTTGTGTCGCAGGTCGGTCACGTCCAGCCCCCACGCTTCCTGGCGGCGAAGCCCGAACGCGTAGATCATCTTGAGCAGCGCGGCATCACGCTGTGCGGTCAACGCTCCCTTACGCCCGGTCCCTGGGATCGCTTCGGCGCGACCGTCGGCGGCATCGAACAGCGCCTGCACTTCGTCGTAGCTCAGTGGTCGTCGGCCGGGTGCGCCTTCGTAGTCGGTGGTGTGGACGATGGTGTTCCACTCGTGCAAGATCTGCTGCGGCACAGTGTCGAAGAGTTGCTGGCACGTGCCGATCCAGCCGTAGCGGGGATCGGTGATGTAGGTCAGGAACATCCGGATGGTGATCTCGTACATCCGCGCGGTGGACATCGCGATCGGATGCGCCGCTTGTCGGCGGTCGGAGATGAACGCCTCGGCGTCCGTGCATGTCCAGGACCACGGGTACTCGTTGGTGAACACGGCGAAGCGTCGGATCAACGCGAGGCGTACGTCGATGGTCTGAGCTTTCAGGAAGCGGGAACGCTGTTGCATCGCCCAGCCGTCGAGCATCGCCTCGAACACCGCAGGTTTGGCGTCGAGGAATGTCACGCCGTCCGGCAGGACATAGCGTGCGGAACCGGGGAGTTCAGCCCTCATCATCATGTTGTATACGATGCAACATCGAGTCGTTTAATGCAATGGCTAAAGTAGAGGTCAACTGACGCCCATGTGAGCGGGAAGCGCGTTTTGGTGATCGGCCAGCGGGTTCACTATGACGTCGAATAGCCGACCAGATGCAACTCCGCGCGGTTCCGTCCGTACCCGTCGGAGATGGCGCCGGTCCAGATGTGGCACCCGTTGCCCGGGGCGCGCACGACACGGGAGTAAAACGCGGCGATCGCTGCTTCGGTCGGAGGCAGCGTCGAGTCGTACGGCCTGGACCGCCTCGCGGCAGGCCGGGGTCGGGGACGGGCGTCCATTCCCGGCAGCGGGATGTCCTCGAACCATCCGCCGGCGACGGGCTCAGGGCTGCTGGTCACCGTTGGTGTCCGCGGGTGTCTGGCCGGCCGCCGTGGTGTCGCTGTCGGCCGCATCCGTGGCCGCGTCGTCGGTGTCGGCGGTGTTGTCCTTAGCGGCGCGGATCGCCGCCCCGACCTCGCGGGCGGACAGTCCGGTCATCTCCGCCAGATCCGCCTGCGCCACACCCAGGTCCCGAAGCTCGACCAGCGCCTGGCCGAGGGCGATCTGCGCGTCATCACGGGCGTCGATCGCCGAGAACACCGCGACCAGCTTGGCCTCGCGCTTGCGAGCCCGCTCCAGCTCGTCGGCCATCGCCTGACGAGCCCTCGCGCGTGCGGTTTGTGAACGCGAATCAGTCTTCGTCGCCGCCATAACTCCGACCCTATTGCCCTACCCATCGTGCCGCAATGCCCAACCACCATGCCACCGTCATCGTCTCGCCGTCCTGGTCCCCGATCGCCGCACCATATCTAGCACTGGCCGTGCTAGATCATCCTCGCTGTCGCTCGCCACAAACTGCCACACACAGTAGGCACTACTAGAGACGTCTGGAAAATGCCTGCTCAGCGCGCCGACGGCGCGGCGTGCATAGACGCCGCCCTGGGGCGCCTCTACGCTGGGGCTCATGATGAGCCTCCGAGCGGTGCACGCCGGTACTGGATACCAGTACCTGCTGCGCTCGGTCGCCACCCACGACGCTGACCCCGCGGGCAAGTCGCTGTCGGACTACTACGCGGCCAAGGGAACACCGCCGGGGCGGTGGATCGGCAGCGGATTGGCCGGCCTTCTGTCTGAGACAGCAACCGCCGGCGCAGTCGTGGGTGAGGTCCAAATGGCCGCCCTGTACGGCGAAGGGCTACACCCGGACACCGATCAGATGATGGCCGATGGGAAGAGCCTGGGCGCCTGCAAGCTGGGCCGGGCTTACCCCCTGTACTCCGGCGATGTCCCCGTTCTCGCGGCGATCTCCGCCGCCGAAAAGTCGTTCCTCACCGCCGAGGGGCGCCGTCCCACTCCCGACGAGAGAAACCAACTTGCCGAGAGCGTGGCCCGCCCGTTCTTTTCCGATGAGTTCGGCTATGAACACGCCTCCGGCAAGGACGTCATCGCCTGGGTAAACCGCGAACGGGACAAGGTCCGCCAGGCCGTCGCCGGGTTCGATTTCACCTTCTCACCGGTCAAAAGTGTCAGCGTTCTGTGGGCGCTGTCCGACGAGCAAACGGCCTCGAAAGTGGCGGCGCTACACCATGAAGCGGTGGCCGAGGCCCTGCGGTGGGCCGAAGACAATGCGATCTACACCCGCGTGGGCGCCGGCGGCATCGAGCAGGTGAAAACTAAGGGCATCGTCGCCGCTGAGTTCACGCACTTCGACACCCGTGGCGGGGACCCGGACCTGCACTCGCACGTGTTGATCGCCAACAAGGTGCAAGGCCCCGACGGCCGGTGGCGCACGCTGGATTCGCGGACGATCCACCAGATGCACCAGGCGATCTCGGCTCGCTACGACGCTGTCCTGCATGACCTGCTCTCCCGCCGGATGGGTCTGAACTTCGAGGCGCACTACCCGCACCCGGACAAGGCGCCGATCTGGGAGATCAAGGGCATCGACCGCCGTCTCATTGACGTGTTCTCCTCCCGTCGCGCGCTAGCGCGCCCGGTGTACGAGCAGCTCGTTGCCGAGTACGTAGATAAGAACGGTCGCCAGCCCACCCAGCGAGCGGCGTACGCCCTGTGGCAGAAGGCGATCCTCGATACCCGCGACGCCAAGAAGCCTGCCCAGTCCCTCGATGAGCACCGTGCCAAGTGGCGCCGGGTGGCTGAGCAGACCATCGGCGCCGACGCCGTCTCATCCGTTGTCCGGGACGTTACCGAGCAGGCCACCGTCGATGCGCCCCGCAAAGTTTTTGACACCGAAAGCCACGCCCGGCAGGTCGCCGAGCAGGCCGTTCAATCGGTGTCGTCACGCCGCGCGCAGTTCCGCCGGTCGCACATCGACACGGCCGTGTCGACAGCTCTGAAGGGCTACCGGTTCGCCTCCTCAGGCGCCCTCGACCAGGCTCATGCCACGGTCATGGACATCGCGCTTCGGGAGCTCATGGTGGAGCTAACGCCCCCTGAGCCGTTGAGCCTGCCCGAGAGCCTGACCGGCCACACCGGCGCAGGTATAGACCGGCACGCCAACGCCGAGAAGTACACCACCCAGGCCGTGCTCGACGCCGAGACTCGCGTCCTCGATGCAGCCCGCACACCGGTGGCAGTGATCGCGTCCCGCGCCACGCTAGAGAAGGCTCTTGCCGCCCACGCCAGGGCCACAGGCTGGCCGCTGAATACCGGGCAGAAGGAACTGGCGCACCACCTCGTCGGGGCGGGAACCCTGCTCGCCGCCGGTGTCGGACCGGCCGGTACCGGCAAGACCACCGCCATGAAAGTGGTCGTGCAGGCGTGGGAGAACACGGGTCGCCACGTCATCGGTCTGGCACCCTCCGCGGCAGCGGCCAGCGTGCTGGCTGAGGACATCGGTACCGACTGCCGCACCATCGACTCCCTGACCTTCACCTGGCTCGGTCGGAACCCCGGTGCCCCGGGAAGGAGCCTCGAGGCGCTGCCGGTGAAGATTCGCCCCGGCGACATGCTGCTGGTCGACGAAGCGGGCATGGCCAGTACCGAGAACCTCGCCGCGCTGACCGAAATCGCCGCCGAATCCGGCGCTGTCCTGCGCCTGATCGGAGACCCGAAGCAGCTCGCCGCCGTCGAGACCGGTGGCCTGTTCGCCGACCTGACCCGCACCCCGGGAACAGTCGAACTGCGTGAGGTCATGCGTATGGGAGCGGACTCCGAGCAGGCCGAGGCAACGCTCGCCCTACGCGAAGGCGACACCGACGCCCTGGGCCTCTACGGGCGCCGTGGCTGGATCCGTGGCGGGCACCGCGAGCAGATGCTCACCGACGCCGTTCAAGCCTTCCTCGAGGACACCAAGATGGGCCGCAAGAGCTTGATCATCGCGTCCCGAAACAGCGACGTCGACTCGCTCAACGAGGTCATCCGCGCCGACCGGATCGCCCGTGGGCAAGTTGATGACACCCGCACAACCCAGGTCGCTCGCGGCGACACCATTGGTGTCGGCGATACGGTCATCGCCCGCAAGAACTCGATTCTCTACGACGATCACCGCCGGCCCTTGGGGCGCGTGATTAACGGCCAACTGTTCACCGTCACCGGCATCGCCGAGGACGGCTCGCTGTCGGTACGGGACCAGTCCACAGGGCAGGACATGGCAGTGCCAGCCGGTTACGCCGGCCAGAACATGCATCTGGGGTATGCGGCCACAGTGCACCGCGCTCAGGGCGCCACCGTCGACACCACCCACGCAGTCGTCGACACCTCGGTGGACCGTGCCGGCCTGTACGTTGCGATGACCCGCGGCAAGAAGGAGAACCGCGCCTACGCCGTGTGCGAACCCACGGTCGACCTGTCCGCCGAAGACGCCCACATGCACTCAGCCGGCGACAACGACGCCCCCACCGCCGCCGAGGTACTGGCCGCCATTCTTAGGCGCGACACTCACCAAGCCTCCGCGACCGCAACACTGCGCGAGGAGATGACAGGCGCCACCGACCCGGCGCGCATTGAAGCGCTGTACCGCCACGGCGTGGACCTCGCTGCCCAAGCCTTCACCAGCTCCACGCTGCCCGGCTACATCGACGCCCTGCCGCGCCTCTACAGCCGACACCTCGAGCCCGGAGGCGACCAATACGACTCCCTCGCCCGAGCCTGGGCCGACGCCGCCACCACCGGCCACGACCCCCGCGAGCTGTGGGCTGAGGCCACCGCGAACCTGGAGACCGCCGACAATCCAGGGGCCGTCATCGCGCACCGGATACGTCACGCGACAAATGAGGACCGGGACCGGGATGCCCTGCCCACTCCTCCCCCAATCGCGCCGGCCACCGACACCGAACTGGCAGCGTGGCTGGCGACCACCCACGGCTCGCTCACCACTGCGCCGGCACCCGCACCGTCTGACGACTTCGCTGAGTCCTATCTGGCCCACCGTGCCGCAGAACAAGAACGCGGCCCGGACGTCGAATCGACATCCGGACCGCAATGGGATTGGGGAGCCACCACCGATTCCTCCCCCGACCCGTGGTGAGCCCGAGAAGGCAGGGGGGTTGTCAGCAGTACTTGTCGTACTTGTCCAGCGCCTTCCAGGGCTCGGGGTTGTCGTTGTCCAGGGCCGTCATCCTCAGCGCTTCACAATCCAATGGGCTAAGACGGGTGCCACTACTACTCGAGCTGCCGGGGCTGCGCGATGTGCTGTCGTCGTCAGAGGAGGAACACATTCCCAACCCCAGCAAGAGGGCAACACCTATGGCAACGGCACATCCGCAGCCTGCACCAGATTCGCTAGACACCGCCTAAGCGTAAGTTAACACGCGTCCTGGTCTTACTTGGCTACGTCTCGATCACGGGGGGTTCAGCAAAGTCCGCTTGCGTCACCTCGGCGGACCTGGCCTCGAACGTGCGATCAGCGCGGTGGCTCAAGTACGACTCCGTGAACGGATTCGCCGACGACAGGGGCTCGCTGCCGAGAGCGCGATCGGGAGACCACGCAGGCGGGGGAAGCTGCCCAATCTTGATCTCGTCGCCGACTGGGTATGTGAGGGCCCATCGGGAATCGGGGGTGGTCCCCGTGGTCCGGTCGAGACGGTCCTCGATCGCGGCCCGTGCGCTTGGACCGAGCAGGTCGGGGCGATCGAGCTCAATGTGGTCGATCGGTACGTCGACCTCTATGTCGGCCCCATGGTGGTACACGCTGAGCAAGCCCGAGTACATGGCTAGCTCGGCGCCACTGTACGTGTCGACGGTGTACCAATCCTCGGGGTATTCCATGAGCGCTATCGCGATCTCACCGACCGCGGACCGGTACTCGAGCCCCCTGGCGACGGCTTCGGGAGTCCTGGTGTCGAGCAGGCCCATCAAGCGGTCCTGCCTGACACTCATGTGCGAGTCGAACCGCGCGTCGTGAAATCGGACATCCCACGGGTCCTGTGGGTCTTGCGGCATGACCGTCAACGGGGAGTCGGCCGCTGCCAGGGTATCGGCGAGGTAGGTCCTCATCTGGTCGTTGCCAGGCGCCTGTGCGCTCATAGCTCTTCGACCTCTGGGGCTGTATCGACGGACACCGCAGCGCTGTCGAACGTGGCAGCGGCGGGCTGAGCTTCCTGATCGGACTGGGCGATGAGCTGGGACGGTGTCTGCGTTCCTACGCCGGTGTCGATAACGTCCGCGACTGCCGGCGAGCCGCCGACGGCGGCCACCTCGGTGTGCAGCAGCTCCTCGGTGAGGCCGACCCTGCGCTCACCTGCGAGGTCGGCGGTATCGACCGACGAGAGGCCGGGGGTGTCGGTGATCGCCGCATCGAGCACGCCGGCCAGCTCGTACTCGGTGATCTCCAGGGTCACCGCTGCGATCACCGCCAGGGTCAAGAAGTCCGGGTCCGGTCCTGACCGCTCGCGAGCGCGGCGAACGGCCTCATCGCGCTCTTGCTCGGCCTGGGTCCGATCAAGTTCTGCCTGCCGCCGCGCTTCCTCCGCGGCCTGCACCAGCCGCCTTCGCTCCAGCTCGGCGGCGAGCACCTCACGCCGCGCCTGAGCGACCTTTTCGGATACGCCGGAGTCTGCGCGAGCGGCCTCCACCACGAGCGATCCGACCGAGTGTTGGCGGGCGGAGTGCTCGCCGAGCGAGCGAGTCCGCGGCGGGTACGGATTAGCTGCCGCGCCCACGCGGGCGTGACGGACCAGATCGGCGACCACCGGGTCGCTGGGGTGCGAGCTCATAGCGTGCCTTCCTCAATGGGGTCCGATTTCAAGGGCTTGCCCGGTTGGTGACCGGACGTGCAGGCGACCATTGGCGAGCGCTCTCCCGTCAGGAGCGGCATGTGGTGGTCGCCGATCGTGCGCAGGAACACCTCATCGCAGGTGGCCGGGTCCCGGCGGGCCAGTGACTCGTACGCGAGCCACATCGAACGGATGCGGAATCGGACCGAGCGGTGCGCCCACCAGCGCGAGCACCACTTCTGACTCATGCCCGTCGACTCGTAGGCCAGTCGCAGGTAGTCGTCGAAGAAAGCGAACTCGTCGGTGAACCGCAGGATGGGCGGCACGCCAAGCTCAGTCTCGGCGAACCGCTGGACCTCCCTCTCCACGGTGCGGGCAAGGTGGTCGGTGAGGCCGGGTGTTGCCAGAACATCCTCTACAGCAGCAGGTAGCGACTCCTTGGCCGCCGCCGTGAGGGTCTCACCGAACGCCTCGACGATCTTCTTGTCGAACAGGTGGCTCACGCTGCGGCCTCTTCGGTCTTCTCAGGTGCGGAGGGAAGGTCTTGGTGGTCCCACCGGACCATCCGGGCCAGGATGGGGCGCCGGCCGGTGGCCAGGACGATCATTCGCCCGAACGGCAGAGCGGCCAGCTCGGCGGCGGTGATGGTCTGCTTCTCGACCGTCTGGGTCGACACGGACCGTCCGCGATCGCCGCCGCCGCTGGAGATGGAGCGTTGCTGTTCGGTGTGGGTGCCGATGAGATGGGCCAGCTCGTCGAGGAATCGGTAGTCCTTGTGGCCGGGGCCGATGACGACGATCGCGGCGGCAGACCACAGCTTCTTCATGCCCTGCTCGCCCCACACTTCCACGCCCTGGGCGTAGGACTGGAGCACGGTCGAGCAGATGATGCCTCGGGAGCCGAAGGTCGAGTAGTAGTCGGGAAGCCTGGGCCACCGCACGATGTTGGCGATCTCGTCCAGGGCGGCGGTCACCGGCACCGGCAGGCGCGAACCGGGGCAGGTGTCGGCCCGGTCGACCAGGGCCTTGAACACCGCGACGGTCAGGATGGACGTCACCGGCCGGCCGATCGGGTTCTCCTCATCCGAGACCAGATACAGCGTGTCGGCCTCGGAGTTTGCGAAGGCGACCGGGTCGAAACGCTGGGCACCGGCCTGGGGGGTCAGCCACCGCACGATCTGCCTGCGTCCCAGGCAGGAGATCATGTTCTTGGCCGCGGAGAACACGTTGGAGCGGGTACGGGGATCGGCGTTGTACTTGCTGGCCAGGTCCGCAGCCTGCGGCTTCCACTGACTGTCGGCCAGGATGTCGACCGGGGTGGCGTCCTCGAGATTGGAGACCCATCCGTAGACATCGGTGATGGGACGGTTCTTCATCGCCGCTGCCAGGAACAGCGAGGCGAGCAGGTCCACGGCCTGGGAGTAGAAGTACGCGTTGGGGTCGCTGCCGGCCTCCCCGCGGGCGGTGGCGGCGTTGAAGATCTCGGCGAGCTCCTCGGCGTTGCCGTCCCACCACTGGTCGCGGCGCACGAAGTCCAGCGGATCGAAGTACCACTTGGAGGTGTCCAGCCCGACCGCCTTGTCCTGCGGGTCGAGCACCCAGACACGGCCGAGGAGCTGACGGAACGGCATCGTGGCCTCGATGACGTCGCGCTTGCACGAGGTGGAGATGCAGATGCCCGGGGCGCGGCGGATCATCGGGATGATGCGGCTGGAGGTCTTGCCCTGGCGGGGACCCCACAGATCCAGATGCAGGTCTTCCCACCCGCCCCAGAGATCTTGGCCGGAAGCGACCTCCTTGCCGATGTACACCCCCGGGATCTGGGTGGTGTCGCCTCGCTCGCGGTTGGCGCGGACCACGCTCTTGGCCGACAGTGACTTCACGTCAGCGCGGCCCGCCAGGTGCTTGGTGATCCCATCGACGCGGGTCCTGCGGCCCTGCCGGCGCCCGACGAGCGCCGCCACCACGGCCACGATCACAACGGCGATCACCACCAGGGCCACGGCGACGACCGTGGCGCCGGTGGTCCACTGCACCTGCCCCTGGGCCAGGTCGATCACCGCCACCGCGGGGTTACCGGGAACCTGTTGACCGGTGGGGGCGATGGATTCGCCGAGGGCGATACTGCCCCACACCGCAATCACCGCGGCCGCCACCACGCCCATCATGACCAGCGCGATCGTGGGTCCGGGCTCGCGGGTCTGGGACGTTCGTGCCAGGTCTTTGCCTGCCATTGTTGCCTCCCTGGTGTGATGTGCGCGGTTACTCGCCCACAGATCGGTATTGGTAGCTGGCGACCTTCCACGTCTCGCCGGTGCGCTTGAGCTCGACGGTCGCGGTGATGCGCTCGAGCGGGGTCGTTGCTCCGTCGGGGTGCAGCACTTTCTGCTGCACCGTGACCAGGCGCCGAGCTTGGTTCGCGTCCTGCGGGACGGGGTCTTGATCTCCGGCCAGGCTTGCGGCGCCGATCACGCGGTCACCCGAGCGCGCCCATGCCGGCCACTGCCCAGGGGCAGGATCTGGGTCCGGGCGGGTGGTGGCCGCGTCCGCCATCTGGCCGGTGAGCTGGTCGGAGATCGCGTGCATCGCATCCCACGGGGACTGCTGCTGCGCGGGGGTCCACGTGTGAATCCCTGCCATCACCGCCACCGCCACTTCATCGGCGGTCGTGATCGGGTCGATGTGTACGTGCGCATCGGTTCCCGGTTCATCATCGCGTCCAAGCGTCAGAGCCATCGCGACGGCGGCGACCACTACCGCCACCACCGCCGCGGCGACCACGGCTACGCCTTTGGTGTTCATCGCTGTCTCCTACTCGTCGGCGGTGTTCATGCGGCGGCGAACCTTGCGGCCTCTTGCGGCACGATGACCACGTACTTTTGCGTCTCGGCATATGGAGGTACCCCGCCGAACTGCTGCACGGCGCCGGGTCCGGCGTTATAGCCGGCCAGCATCAACGCCTGCGGGTCGCCACTGAGCTCGCCCGAGGCGATGCCCTCTCGCTGGCCCTCGGCGATCTCGCACAGGTAGCGGGCGGCGGCCATCGTCGCGTCCGCCGGGTCCGACGGAGAGCCCGAGCCGGGAGGTCCGGCGATCTGGCCGTTGTCGTCGACCTTGGCGCCCTTGGCCGCCCATGTGCCGGGCATGAACTGCCCGTACCCTTGCGCTCCGGCCGTCGAGACCGCCGTGGCCTGGAAGCCGGCCGATTCGTGGTACAGCAGCCCGGCCAGCAGCGGAGAGTCGACCTCGCGGCAGACCTGGCCTCCCAGGTCGATCCACTTGCGCAGTTCGGCGGGGATCTCGCCCGCGTTCAGGCTGCGATGCCCGAAGTCCGGGGCGCAGTCGTCGCCCCCGGCGGCGCCGGTGGTCTCCGAGGAGTCGTCGGCACCGTCGGTGGGGGCGGCGCCGTAGCGCTGGTCCGGGGTGGGCTTTCCGCCGCCGGCGACGGTGACGTGCACGTGGTCGAAATGGTTCTGGGTCGGGTCGCCCCGGTCCTCCCTCTGGTTGGGCTGCCCGGTGGCGGGGATGTACTGCTGCCGCCAGATCAGGTACTCGATGTTGAAGAACTCGCGGTGCGTCAGCAGGTAGTTCGTGATGCGATTGCCCAGCTCGCGGCCCTCGCTCGAGGAGTAGTCCGGGATCATGATGTCCACGGCGCGGCCCGACGGGTGATCGGGGTAGGCATCAACAGGCCGCCACCCGCCGATGGTCTTCACGTCGGGAAAGCGCTGCGCTACGGCCCGGGCCACCCGGATCGAGTCGACCTGCAAGTTCTCCTTGGAGGCGATCTTGTCCGAATCGGGCATCTCCCCACTCGAGGGCGGAGACGGCTGACGGGAGGTCGTTGACTCGTCGGGGGGCGGCTCACTGCCTCCCGAGCCCGGGTTCGCGGCCCGGTCGAGCCACGGCTGCGGATCGGTCTCGCTCCCACCGGTCAGGCGCCCGCCCTGCCACACCTCCAAATGCAGGTGGGCGCCGGTGGACTGGCCGTTGTTTCCGACCTCACCGATGTGCTGTCCTGCGGCAACGGTGTCGCCCACCTGCACGGCCACTCCGTCGTCCCACATATGGCCGTAGACGGTCGAGTAGGGCTGACCGTCGATGGTGTGGTCGATGACGATCCAGTTGCCGAACCCGCTCGCGGGGCCGGCGGCGGTCACCACGCCTGGGGCCATCGCGTACATGGGCGTGCCGTCGGCGGCGGCCAGGTCGATGCCTCGGTGGCCGGGCCGGTCTGCGCTCTTGTAGGTCGAGGACACGACGTAATCGCCTTCGGCGATCGGCAGGCTCAGCTCGCCGGCGGGCACTCCCCCGCCGCCGGTTATGGCCCCGTTCGGGCGGCACCGATCGTCGCTGCCGTCTCCGAGGATCACCACGACCACCAGCGACAGCACGATGATCCCGATGACGATGCCGACGACGAGCTTGGCCGACCGCATCCGTCTACAGCCCTAGCTGCGCTCGAAGGGCCGCGTTCTCGGCTTGCAGCGCCCGCAGGGTGGACGAGTTGTGGGCCTGCCACGTCCCCGCGGCGACCGACCAGCGGCGCACCGAGTCGCGGCTGATGCCGAACTCGCGGGCGACGACCTCGGCGGCGGCTGAGGTCGAGGGGAACTGGGGCTCGAGCTCTGCCAGCCGCGCGACCACCTGGTCGCGGAAATCGGCGTCGTACGCAGTTGAGCTCATGCCGACACCGCCTGCCCGGAGGGCACGCCATCGAGCAGCTCGCGAAAGCGCACGTTCGTGTCGTGGATGTTGGTCTCCCGCTCGGTCGCGGTCAGCAGAACCTGCACCGGGATCCCGGCGGTGCCGTCCTTGGACGACTTGAGCATGAACTTGCCTCGCCCCAGGGGTGGCTTCTTACGCTCGCGGGCTTCGGTGCGCTCGATCGGCGCGCCCTTGGACCAGGCGGTGATCATCGCTGCCTCAGCATCGGTGAACTGGAGAACGCCCTTGAGCCGCTCCAGCTCGCCGGCGGGAAGACCGCCGCAGATGACCATGCCGGCCCGCTCGATGAAGCCCATCGCGGTCTTGACGTCGACCTCGTTGGGCAGCGTCTCCAGGTCTCGGCCCGTGTGGGTGATCATCAGCAATCCGGTGCCGTCGGTGCGGTTCAGGCGCGTGAGCTCGTCGACGCGCTGCACCATCCCCGCCCCGGCGCCCAGGGTCGCCCACATCTCATCGAGAATCGCCAGGAAGTAGCGCTGCGGCGCCAGACCGCAGTCGGCCAGCACGTGCGCGGCCTCCATCGCTCCATAGGCATCGGACCAGCAGGCCAGGAGCACGCCCGCCTTGAGCGACTGGTCTCCTCGAGCGATCGCCGAGACGTCGATGCAGATCGCCGGGGCGTCGAGGTCGATCTTGGTGGTGGTGTGCTCGGCGAACACCTGGCCCATGACGCCGTCGGTCAGCGACTCCAGCGTCTGGACGAGGGTCCGGACCGTGCGCCGGTACTCCGTTTCGTCGGCGACGAACAGCGCTCGCCGCAGGTCGGCGTTTCCGGATCGGATGTAGTCGATCAGGTCTCGCAGTAGCGGCGGTGAGGCGAAGGAGAACCTGCCGCCCTGGCGCATCTCCCGCAACGAGGTGGAGATGACCAGACCCTCGAAGTCAGCCAGCGGCCGACCGCGGATCAGCTCGGCCAGTGCCACGACCATCGTGACCTGCCGCGAGTGCACTGACTCCTCGGTTTCGGTGATGGCCTCGGCAAGGCGTGTGCTGTCCTCGCCCCGGGCGCGGAGCTCGTCCAGATGGGCCTGCATCACCGGGATCGCCTCGCCCAGAGCGCCGGCGGCCAGCGGGTTCAGGTGCCCGTGCCCATGTCCGAGACGGATCACCTGCCCGCGCTTTCCGGCCGGGGTGACCATCGCATCGGTCACCGCCACGTACTCGCCTTTAATGTCCCCGGCCACGATCGGCACATGGCCCTGGGCGACCGCGCCGATGAACTGCTTGCGGATGATCGTGGACTTGCCCAGCCCGGGCAAGGAGAGCACGAACGCCGACGGGTTGCCGATGATGCCGGCCCGGAACCACGACAACACGTCGCCGGAAACGTCCTGGCCGGTCTGTGCGTGAACCCCCAGAGGGACGCCGACCGCCGGGGCGGTCGCCCCGACCACCCACGGGTTGAAACCACAGCCGTAGTTGGTGGAGGTCTGGGTGGCGGCCGGGGCGGAGACCACTGCCATCCGCCCCGAGAACGCGCCCTTGAAGCCGCGGCCGTCGAGGGAGGCGTAGCGATTAGTGAACCGGGGCTTTCCGTAGCGGAGCTGCGGTGCCTGGCGAGCGGTGCGCGCCTGCTCGGCCCGCTCGGGGTGCTCGTCGCACCACCGCTTGTACGCACGGCCGGTTCGTGTGTGCGGCCAGGGAGGGAGCTGATCGCCTGCGGTGATACGGGCGTGCAGCTCTTCCAGCTCTGCCGGCCCGACGGGGGTCTTGGTGCGCCTGGCCATCACTCCGCCTTCGCAAACGAGGAAATCGTGGACTTCTGATCGAGCAACACGCCCAGACCCAGCCCGGCGGCGAACGCCGCATCCTGCTGGCCGTTGGTAGCGTGCAGCCGAAGCTGAGACCGGTTGCCGAGCTGGCCGATGATCGCCGAGCCCTGGTCGAGCAGCTCAGGATCGCGCAGAGTGAGCGTCACCAGCAGCGAGTACTCGCCGAGCTGGCCGCCTCGGGCCAGCGCCTGCCGCGCGGCCTCGGTGCGCTCCAGGCGCAGGCCGGCAGAGGCCTTGCCGATCGAGCGGGTCTTGTTCGCAGCGTTGACCGCGTCGGTGTGCTCCTTCTCGACCTGCCTCACCCCGTCACCGGCGGCGATCGGGCGGTAGATCAGCGTCACGCGCTTGCGGGGAATGTCTGACTTCGGCTCCAACAGGGGCCGCAGGACGTGGTCCGGGAACGCGGCGGCCGGCGGGGCGGCCATCTCGAACGAGCGGGACACCCAGTCTTCGTGGCGGTAGTGATTCCACTTCGCCACAGCCTCGGCCGGGCCGGCGTCGTCCCAGTCCACTCCGAGCGGCTCGCCAGACAGGCGAGCGCTGTTGATGGTCTCCTCCAGGTCGGGGCGGTAGCAACGCAACGCCAGCCCGATCGCGTCCTCCGGGTTCATCGGTGTGGCAGACACTCCCGCGTACTCGAGCCGCTGGTACAGCCCGGGCAGCCGGAAACCCAGATCGGTGGCCATCGCCTCGGGGTCCTTGCGCTGCATCGCGGTGGCGGCCTTGAAGGTGACCGCGATCCACGACCGCGTGACGAGCTTGCCGCGAGCAAACTCCACCGCCGACTCCGCCTGGATGCGGCGGGCGATCTCCGGGGTGGACTCGCTGACCGAGTCCTTCACCGCGGCGATGAGGTCCTGCCCGGTCGTCGGGTACGACTCGACGGTCACGGTGGCCGCCACGACGTCGTCGTTGAGCGACAGCTCGGCGAGCCAGGCGCCCCACTCGGCGGTCATGTCGTTGCGGTCGGCCACCGTCAGCGGCTCCTGGCCACGTGAGGCCGCGTCCAACAGGACGGTGTACTGGTTGAGCGCACGGTCGCGGATGAGCGCGAAATCGTTGCCGGCCACGTCGCGGCCGACGTGCAGCTCGGTCTTGGCCAGGGCACCGGGCAGCCGGTATCGGCCGCCAGGTACCCGCGAGTTAGGCCCGGACCGGTACACCGTGGAGCCAGCGGCCTGTGCCCGCCAGAATTGCCAACGCATTTGAGCCACCTCGTAGAGAGTTCGATTACCGATACGCAGTACTGCCGGGGCCAGGTACGCCACCGCCAGCACCGCAATGAGCGCTCCCGCGCCTAGTCCGCCCTGCATCAGCACCAACATCGCCACGATGAAGGCGATCCCGGCGATGATCGTGGCCCGCAGCGGCAGGCCGAACATGCCGGTGCGCTGCGACTTCTCACCCAGCGTGTAGAGCCGAAGGTCCGCCTGCTCACCTGATGCAGACACCAGCGATCTCCTTGCCGTCAGCGGTAGTGGTGGGGTGTTGGGTGAGCTGCCAGCGCACCGTCGATCATCTGCTCGGTCGTCTGTGTCGCTCGAGCCGTTGTCTGAGCTGCCGTCGCCACCGCGCCCACGCCGGCGGCAGCGAAGCCCGCTACGGTGCCGGCGCCGCGGGCCGCACTCGCCACTGCCCCGCCGACACGGCCCGACGAGCTGGGGCCCGTGCCCGAGGAGCTCTTGCCTCCAGCTGGTGCGCCGCCCCCCGAAGGTGCCGACGGAGTCGGACCCGAAGAGCCGGCCGCCGGCGGTGACGACGAGCCTCCCGAGGAGTGCGGGCCGAGATAGGCCGCCCCGTTCGCGGCACTCTGGCCTCCCGAGCCGGACGACGACGTTCCACCGCCAAGGCTCTGCTGGGCGTTGCCCAGCGCAGCGCCGGCGGCACCGGCGACAGCGCCCGTGGCTCCGGCAGCGGCGGCGCCGATGCCTGCGGCGCTGCCACCGGACACCGAGGCAGACACCGCCGGGGCGACGACGCGCATCAGCGCGGGCAGTACGAGGCCGGCGGCGGCCAGCAGCAGCATCGAGGAGACCGCCTCCATCATCGACGGCTGTTCTGTTCCCGAGCTGAGCCAGAACGCCACCAGGTACAGCAGGGTTGCCACCGGCTTGAACAGCAGCGCCGCGACGACGAACCCGATCATCGACTTGAAGGCCTGCTTGCCGGTGCTCAGCGCGAACGACGCTGCCGCCAGCGGCAGCAGACCCACCACCACCACCAGAAGGCCCTCGCGGATCACTAGCGCCACCATCTGCGCCAGAGCGCCCAGCAGCGCGAACACCACCATGATCAACACCGCTGCCGGTCCGAGTCCGGTCTTCTCGTCGATGAGCGCGACCGCGTTGATCTTGGCCTCTGGATCCCCGCCCAGACCGTCGGTGAGCCACTGAACCGAGACCAGGTCGGTGGCCATGTGCAGCGACATGATCACCGCCGGAAGCGCGGCCCCGGCGAGGATGAAGTTGAAGACGAGCTGTCCGACGTCCTCGAACCCATCACCCAATCCGCGGTTTCGGGCGACCGCCATCCGTGCCCCCGCGATGATCAGCGACACCACGAACAGCAGTACCTGCGCCCACAGCGTCAGGTTGAACACTCCTGCCACCGACGACCGGAAATCTGGTGCAGTGGAGGGGGATTCAACGTCCGCCACCGACTGCTCGAGGTCCTCGTTCGAGAAGGGTGACTCCTTAATCCACATTGTCATGATCAGCGACAACGCCTGAGCATTTCCCTCCAGGAGGGACTTGACGAAGTCTCCGATCGGATCGCCCCAGAACGCCGAGGCGGCGGTTGAAGCAGCAGCCTCCAAAGCGTCGCCTGGGTGGCGTACCGCGCTGATTGCGTTACACGTGCCGCTGGCCACGGTGTTTCCGAGCTGATTCAGGGCACCGTCAAGGAAATTGCTGGCTTCATGGTCACGAGCGCCGCCGTCCTCGCCGGTGAACGGGTCCGTGTCGATGAATTCACGGCACTCGTGATAGAGCTCTTGAAAGCTGTTCTGCGACTCAGGTAGATCCTGCGCTGTTGCAGGGCCGCCGAAGGCAACGATCGCTGTGAAGGACGCGACTAAAATGGCCACGCATCGGCGGATCTTTAATGCAATGTCGGTCGGACGATGGCGTGTCATAGCCACCTCACCCACGAGTCATCGAGAGCTTCAACGTTGTAGGCATCTGTCTTGACGATCACCCAGTGATCCCCGCGCCACGCCATCGAGACTCGAGTGACTGAATGCCGGTCGGCGCCCTGCGCCTCTTCGGGAACAGCTCCTAGTGCTTCCTTCAGCGGAACATCAGCGGTTTCGACAGTGCAGAAGTTTTCGTCGCAGGCGCGAACTTTGAACCACGAGGGCGCCAAATACCCCGTGGACATGTAGTCCCGCATCTTCGACTCGTCCTTGGCTTCGATCTCGTTGATCATCGTCGGGGACAGCTGCGCGAAGGCGTCCGGGAAGTAGTACTTGAGGAAGGCCGTGTACTCCGGTCCTGCCGCGATCACCCGCGCTCGATGTGTCATCGCGAGCAGGCCAGCGCCCTGGGGCGAGCGTGCAAACCCTGTGAGGACGCCGTCCTCGATTCCGGTAGGTCCGTCACTTGTCGAGACGCCGATCGTTACGCCTCGGGCCACTCGCTGCAGTTCTAAGCCCGCCGGAGGGCCTACCGGCTCAGTTCCCGCAGGAAAGTCGCCCGGCGATTCCGTTTGCGCCAATGGCTTGCCGGGGACCTGGCCGACATCGAGTACCCGCCTGCCCATTGCGTCGGGTACTAACTCGCCGGTCTGATCGGGTGGTGAGCTTTGCAGAGACGCTGCCGGCGGCGGTTCGGGGGCAGCTGTCGCAGTCGTGTCTTCCGAAGGGTTTCTGGTGAGCGAGGCGACGACAATGACGAGGGTGATGATGGCCGCCGCTAGGAGAGCCGCGGCAATGGTCCAGGGGCGCTTGTTCACTTTGCTTCTGCCTCCCAGGTGGTGAAGCCCTCGAGCGTCTGAATCTCGGAGGCGTCGATGTCGTCTTCCTGTGTGGGAAGCACGAGCTTCCAGTCCGCTCCTGTCCACGCCAACTGCACCGGGTAGGCCGTCAGCAGGGGCTCCTGTTCTCCCGGCGCAGGCGGTGTCGATGTAGCCAGCAAGACAATCGCCTTCTCAGGCGAGTAGTCGGTGACCTTGAACCCAGTGAAGGTGGCGGCCACCGACGGATCGACGGCGCCCGACACGCTCATCAGCACGCGGGCTTGCGCCCACTGGTCCCGGCCGGGGCCGGGAGCGGTGACCGTGCGCACCACTTCGGGCCACGTGGAGTCGGGCGCCGTGGCAAGGGCTGCTTGCCCGTTCGCCGCCGCCAGAGCCGCGCCTTGCGGGGTATGGCTGTACCCCTGGGGCGGAGACGTTCGCGCCGGCCCGTCGGCGCGGGAGGTCGGCACCTTGAGTCCGGCTACGTTCCGCCACATCAGATCCGCCGGGGCAGAAGCGGTGTCCACAACTGGCGGCTGCTCGGTCTGCTCATCATTTGAGCAGGCGGTGTTCGCCGTCAGCAGCAGCGCCACCGCCGCAGCGGTGAGAACGCGTCGCATCTTGGACAACAGGGACTCCTTCTAGATGAATACGTCGGCGAAGTGGCCAGCAGTGGCGACGACCAGGCAACCGAGGACGACCTTGATGGCGATGGCCTGGATCGAGGGGCCGTACTGGTCGATCAGTCGGTTGTCGACCGTCAGGAGAGCCCCGATCGCCATAACGCCGGCGACCACGACGGCGGTGGCTCCCCACTTGACCCAGCCGACCGCCTGGGTGAACCGGGTCATCGCCTCGGGTGGCGGGGCGACAGGGCTGGTCGGAGGTAGTACTACCGCCGGGTCCTGCGCCAGCACGGTCACCACGTCGGTGAGCACGGCGGTTAGGAGACCAGGGCGTTGACGATGGGGCCGGCCAGCATGATCGTCAAGCAACCGCCGATGATTCCAATAACTCGACCTTGGACCTCGTCACCCCGCCCCGCTGCCCGCGCCATGACGAAATATGCCCCCGTGAACATCACGCCCAAGATCCCGACGGCGATGCAGCCCCACATCGCGTACGACAGTGCGGTGTCGACCTTGTCGCCAGCCCCGGGGATCTCCATCGGGGACAGGTTCTCGCCGACGGCGATAATGTGCTCGGCCACCGGGGCGGCGGCGTGAATCGTCTCGACAATCATGGTGGTGCTCCTTGTGGTGAAGTGATGCGGTTGAAGTTGGAGTTAGGGCTTGCCAGGGCGGTTGCGCCACTGCTCGCCTGCCGCGGCGAAGATCTCCGCGGCAGCGGCAGCGACCGATCCCGGGACCGCGTCGGTGGGCGCTAACGGACGGGCGAATCGCTTTGCTGGCGGCGGCGTGTAGTCCGGGGTCCACTGCGCCAGTTCGGTTGGCTCGCAGGCCAGCAGTTCGGGAACCCAGTCGATGTGCCAGCTCGTCCCGGCAGCGGCGGCGACGAGCTCGCGGCGGCGGGACAGTGTCAGGTCCGGTTTGCCGGGGGCTGCGGCGACGGTGACCAGACCCAGCAGCGAGCAGCCACCGACCTCTCCTGCCTGGTGCTGAAGGCACAGCCGGTGCGCTGCATTGAGGCCGACCGTGTGCATTCGTGCGACGACGACGACGAACGGCGCTTTCTCGGCGGACGGCCAGCCTCGCTGACTGTCTGCGGCCGGCGCCCACATGGATTCCAAGGTCGACACCCCGGCCCCTCCGTGGGCGCCGAGCAACCAGATCACCGGGGTCCGGCTGTCGGCGGGGCGAGGAACGGGTGTGTCCCACACCGGTGCGCGATCTCCTTCGGCTGGCACCGCCAGCCACCCGGGAACAGCCTTAGATGTCGGGTGCGGGAGTTTGTGGGCGCTGGTCATGCTCGCCTCCTTCGTCTTGTCCCTTGCGGGCGTCACGCGGTCACCGAGGCCAGGGCCTCGGAGAGTCCGGCGATGTCGGCGGTCTGCGACGTCGCCGGGAGCTTGGACAGCTGGTCGTCCCCGGCTCCCGACCGGATCAGGGACATGCGGTCGGCATCCGTGGAGTGGCTGATCTCGCTGACCGGCTCCATCCCCCGGGCAACGGCGAGGTCGTTGGCCGCGGCCAGCGCCCACTGCTGGGTGATCGCCGCCGGGGACTGCCCTGATGCCGTAAACGGGGTGCGGTCGTACATGCCGTGGGCGTCGATCGCGTTCCAGGTCTGGGTCTGGGTCGCCAGGTCGACCAGGCCCGTCGTATCCGACACCGTGTGCTCGATCTCGCCGATCACCCGCTGCAGACCGGAGTCCACGGTTGCGGGAGTAATGACCTCAGACGCCGCAACCGCGAGCTGGCCCACCAGCACCGCTGCCGCCGCTGCCGGGCTCGCTGCGCCGGCCACCGCGATCTGCGCGATGTTCTCCGGCGTCAGGGTCTTCTTCGCCACGGTGATCGACGCTCCGAGCGCCATCCCGGCCAGCTTGGTCCCGGCTTCCACCAGCAGTGCGGTTGGGTCGGTCGGGTTCTTCACCTGGGTCGGATCGGAGTAGCGCGCCATCCGCGACAGCGTGGTGTTGCCTCGGCTGGCCGGGGCGATGGTGAAACCACTTCCGTCGGAGTACTCCACGTCTTCGGCGATGGTCTCTGCGGCCGTGAACAGCACCGACTGCCCCGCCACGGTGGCGACGTTGACCAGCGCACGGATCGGGTCTCCCCCGGTCTCGCTCTGTCCCGCGATGTTGGCTACGACCTGGAACAGATCGGAGTCGGGCGGGGTGTCGCACGCCAGGTCCCCGGGGACACAGAACGAGGCGACTCGATCGGCCACCGCACCAAAATCCGGGGCGGACGTGTTCGGGGAGATGCCGCGCCCCTCCGGCCGAGGGGCACCTTCACCCACGCTGATCGCTGACACCGCGGCGCCTTCCGTGCCCGGCACCGCCCCCGGAGTCGTCCGGGACGAGCCCTCCTGGAAGATCGGGGCGCCCTGAGCGCGGGTGGGATCGCTCATCAGTGCCGCACCGGCGAACTGCTCGGGAGTGACCGGCCCGGCGCCGGCGCCGATTTCTCGAGCCAGCGCCGAGGCGACCTGGGCGCCCTGGCTGTAGCCGGAGACGAAGATCTTGGTCTCCGGGCATCGCTCGACCGTCTCGGCGATGAGCTTTCGCCCGTTCTCTATGCCGACGGTGACGCTCTCGGCATAACTCGACTGGTCCTCTGAGGGGACGAAGCCTCCGAAGGATGCCGGGTACGGCACGTAGGTGCGGCTCATACGCGCCTGGCCATCGGCGTTGGCCGCTCTGACGGTGGGACTCACCACGCGAGCCATCCATCCCGTGTCCGCGTCGGTCTTGGAGTTTTTCGTTGACTCCGTCGTGCCGTTGATCGCCACGAGCTGCACCAGCGGGCACTCATCGCCCTCGGGCAGCGCCACCTCCGAGGTTCCTCGAGCCGAGGTCGGGACCGTAGCGGTTGAGGTCAACGGTCGAGCCGTGGTGGCGGAGGGTGTAGCGCTCGCCGTGGTTTGCGCCTGGACCCCTCCTGCTTGGGCCACCACTGCCAACGATGATGCCGTGAGTACAGCGCCGATCCTTGCCACGTTCCCCGGCTTCATTCGCTGGCTCCTTCAGAGTTCTCTTCGATCGACACGATCCGGACCTCCCCGTTTTCACGGGTGGTCGTCACGCGCTGGTAGTAGGTCGTTGCGCTGCCGTCCGGAGCGGTCTCGGTCAGCTCGACCACGGCGTCGTCGCCGTCGCGCTCGATATGCAGGCAGTGCGTTGTTCCCCGAGCCACTGAGTCGATGCCCTCCTGGAGAGCATCGAGATTGGTGATCGGTGAATCCTTCGCCAGCAGTGGCTTGATGGCGTCGGCGTCTCTGGCGACGTAGTAGGCGTGCTGGAAGGCCAGGACCACGCCGGCGGCGGACTCTCGGTCGCCCTTGCCGTTGCCCGTCACTGTGGTGGCCGAGTCGGAGGACTCGCACTCCGAATCGGCCACCACCGGCTCGACGCTCGGTGGTGCGGTGGTCGCCGTCGTGGGGAGCGTCAACGTCGGGGAGGCCGACGTCTCGGAGCCAGACAGGAGCGACGACAGCATCCAGGCACCGCCACCGATCGCTAGCAGTACCGCCGCGACCGTGCCGCCGAACAGGAGCTTGGTCCGCTTCCGGCCGCTATCTCGCGCCGGCGGGGTTTCGCCAGCCGAAGGGGTGGCCTCGACCTGGTCGAACCAGTCGCAGTCGGACTCCGGGCCTCCGGCCACGGCTTCCAAGTGGCAGGGTTCACCGCGGTCGTCAGCAGAATTTGACGACTCTGAGAACCACTCGGGCAGATCGTCGTCGCGGCTCATGTCCACTCCCCTCGATCGGTGCTGCGATCAGTGCGTCGGATCAGTTGAAGTGGACCGGGGGCACGCCCGGGATGTTCAGGCTGTTGATCGACCCGGCGACGTGGTCCTTGGCCTGGTTGATCGAGTCGTTGATGCCGTTCTGGACGCCCATCGCCGCGTGCGGGTTGGCGTTGACCGCGGCCCCACCGGCACCGAGCGAGGCAGCACCACCGGCGGCGCTTCCGGTGCCGGCCAGCCCGGCGATCGCGGTACCAGCGGTGGCAATCGGACCGGCGGCGGTGGCCGCTCCAATGACGGGGGCAGCGATCGGGCCAAGGGTCGCTAGCGCGGCGATGATCGCGCCGGAGATGGCAGAAGCGGCGGTGAGCATGGTTGTTCCTCTTTCTCTACGGGTGGGACCGGCGACCGGGCGGTCGTCAGCCGATGTGAAGTTGCTTCGGGGGGATCGGGGCCTGCGGCACGACGGGCGCGCGGCCACCGAGGTCGATCGTGATCCCCTGCGGCGCGGGTGCCGGAGCGGGTGCCGGAGCGGGTGCCGGAGCGGGAGCCTGTCGAACCGGCGCCTGCTGCACCGGGTACGACGGGGCCTGCTGCACCGGGTACGACGGGGCCTGCTGCACCGGGTACGACGGGGCCTGCTGCACCGGGTACGACGGGGCCTGCTGCACCGGCGCAGGCTGCGGAGAGCGGACCTGCTGCGTGGGAGCTTGCGGCGCCGGAGCGGTTTCGACCTCAGAGGCCGCCTTTTGGGGCTCGTCGCGCCTATCCTCCCTCTTCACCTCACGGGCTGGCTGGACCGCCTTGGCCACGCCCGCCTGCTTGACCTGGGCAGGACGCTGCGTAGCCGTCCGAGATGGGGTCGCCTGAGCGGCCTTCGCGGACCGCTGGGAAGCGCTGGGCTTCTGGGCCACGTCCACGCCTGCCTGCGTGCTCGAGGGTCGAGCTGCGGGCGCAGTCGCCTCCTCGATTCCTGACTGTGTCGCGGCCGACGCCGCGTACACGCCGGCGAACGCGATCAGCGCTGTACAGGCGCCGATGGCTGCTCCGCGAACGGCCGAACGGAGGTCTCCCTGGGTATGGCTCATCGCATCCTCGGATCACTGAGGGCGGCGCTCGGCAGGGGGCAGCGCCCCGTGACCAGGGGGGCGCCGACAGTCGGCAGAGCACACGCGTGTGGTGGGGATTGCGCTTCATCGCACCGGGACAGAATCAACCGGTGCGGAGCCGTACCGGCGGTACGGGCGCAGAAGGCACGGTATGCGAACGCTGGGTGCTTGCTCAAGGGCTTCCCTCTCGATTCCGGTGAGCCTCTACTTAGTTGATAGACCAGCTTGTCTAGCGGGTCTGCAACGCTAGGCTATAGCGTTAAGTTATACCGGCGCAAGGGCTGAGGGGGCCGAAATGGACTGCGATGATGATGCGAGTTGCACGCCAGATGCAGGAGGTTGCGTGGCTCGCAGGCCCGGCTATGTCAGCCCTTCCGTGGCTCGCGGAGCGATGCTCCGACACGGCCTCACGGGCCTCCAGGTCGCCGCTCGCGTAGGCGTCAACCCCTCGACCGTGCGCAACTGGCTAGCCGGCCGCACGGCACCAGCCCCAGCGAAACTCGCCGCGCTAGCCCAAGTCCTCGAGCTGAACGTTCGAGACCTCACCGGCGTACTCCCGGGCCGCGAAACCCTCTCGGACATGCGCGTGCACGCAGCGCTCAATCAGTCCGAGGTCGCCGAGCGCGTTGGCCTCAGCCAAAGCGCCTTCTCCACCATCGAGCAGGGGGGCTCGCCACTGTCCGAGGCGCTGTGCGCCAGCCTGGCCGACCTCTATGGGGAGCCCCGGGAGGCCGTGCGCGACGCATGGCAGCGCGCCAACGACACGCTCAAGGGTTCCACCCAATAGCGCGCATCTGTATCGTTAAGTATTACCGGCCCGACACGCCGCCCCGCCTAGGAAATAACACACCTGAAACTACACCCGTGATAGCAATATCCCCATGGCACCTCCTCGTACCACTGAAGGCCGCACTCAACTCAATGCGCTCATCGACGAGAAGTTGTTCGCCGACGTGCAGCGCCTCTGGCGGGAATCCGGCAACCCCAAACGCTGGCAGGTTGTCGAAGAGATCGTCCGACTGGGCGTCGAAGCGTACGAAGCCGTACCCAAAGACCACCGGGGCGGGCAGCAGGAGCTGCTCCAAGCCGGTTAAGAACCGACCACGACTGAACAGGAGGACGCCTCTCACCATGCACTGACGCGGGTATCGACTGACCACCGACTACCTGCGTGACAACTGCACAGCGGAGCGTTCACAAACAAAAAAGAACGCCACCCGGCGGGAATCGGGTGACGTCCTTGAAGTTTGAGATCAGGACAGGCGACCAAACCTGCTTCTGATCTGCGCTCCCTCCCAATGGAAGGAACTGTCGTGCGAGACAGCTCCGAGGGTAGCGCACACCCAAATGCGGTGTCCAGCATGTCAATGCTGGGCGAGTCGCAGGGTGCGCCAATAGACCTCGATAACACGCAAGAACCCAACCTCGGCGACGTGATCCGCCAGCGGATCGTGGATGCCGAGAAAGAAAACACGCTGCGCGGCCAACGCGGCCACTCCTGGGCACTCGACGGCCGACAGCCAGCCTTGGTATGGCAGAGCCGCACCAAGTGGCTCACGGCCGCCGCGGCGGTGTTGGCGTGCGCTCCAGGCCGGCAGCTGTGCCGGAAGTGGGGCGTGTCCTCGCGGACCGTACTGCTCGTAGCTCGGGCGTGCGCTCACTTTGCAGACTCCAGCACCGGGCGCGGCGTCACCGCTTCCAACGCCACTATCGGCCGGGTCGCCGCTGAGCTGGCGGGTCGCGCTCGTCCGTACTGCCACGATGTTGTCCTGAAAGCTCGGGCCGTCCTGGCGGCGCTGGAACTCGCGGTCGAGGTCGCGCGGGGGCGGTACCTCACCGCCGAGGAACGGTTTCAGGCAGCCGTGCACCACGACGGAGTTCAGATCCGAGCTGCATCCACATGGGCGCTGACGACTCCCCGCAGGTTGTACACAAAATCGTCTCTACCGCGTAGCGGTTCTACGGGGAGTAAAACTCCCCGTAAGAAGCGTTCCCCCACACACGCGCGCAAGCGCGCGACGGCGCCCTCCGGGCGCTCACCAAGACTCCAGGGGCGAGAGCGACCTCGCCAGGCACACATCGTCACCGCCCAGCTCGTCGCCGCAGCAAAGAGCCTCGACAACGGGCGTCACCTCGGGTCACTGGTCGACGTCATCGACGAGCTCGTGGATTGCACTCGCTGGACAGGGCGTGATCTGGTGACGATCCTCAACGAGGATGCGCGGAAGAACCCGCGGGACTGGCCCTCCACGATCAAGAATCCGGCCGGTTTCCTGCGGCATCGCCTCTCCCGGCTCCAGGACGTGCTCGCCGGCCCCTCACCCAGCGAGGTGGCCGAGCAGCACCGACAGCAAGCCCTCGAAGAGCAGCGCCGACGGGCCGAGGCCGCCGCCGCAGCCGAAGAACGCGCAGCTACTCCCGAGCAGGTGTCACGCCACATGGACGCCATTCGCTCAATCCTGAGACGACGGCAGCGCAGGTCGGCGGAGAACGACCGCTTCGGCCTCGCCAGGTAGCGCCCGAGGGTGGTGATCGGGGGAAGTTGATCGCCCGAGATTGAGCTCGAAACCATAGGCTGTGCCCGTCATTGACCACGTCAGGAGGCTTCACGTGAGGCTTGATCCGAGATGGATCGTCTTCGATCTCGCAGACAGAGGCGATGGAGACCTGATGGTTCACTCCATCGGTGGAGTCCCCTGCCAGCGCACGCTCCGCCGGGCCGTCAAGAGCAGCCTGCTCGACCTCGACCGTGACGGTCTGAGGCTGCTCACGGACTACGCCCGCACCCGAACATGCTCGACTCCCGGCCTGCACGCTGACTACCACCTGGTCGAACACCCCGAGTGCGGTCCGACCGGAATCGCCGTCTGGCTCCACCCCACCCCGCCGGGTGAGCGCTGCGTGCTCAACTCGTGGGTCATGGACCTGGCCGATCTCACCACCGTCACTGCCGGCGACGACGTCTCCCTCATGGCAGACGGCCGTGTCGCCGGCGAACAGCGGCCGATTCAAGATCTGTGGCGATTTCTGACCCCGGCCGACGCCGCCACCCTTGTCACGCGCTACAAAGCGGCGGTGCTCGACCCGGACAACACGTGGGTCGGATACGAGTGGACTCTCAACCTGCCGGACGCTGCCCCGCTGCACATGTTCAGCGGAGGCCGGCTCCGCGTCGAGGGTGAGCAGCGACGGATCATCGGCACCAGCGTCGTCCTCGCCGAGCGCACGCAGGAACCTCCGGACCTCCTCGGGCCGCTCGTCGAGTTCGCCTCCATCACGCTTGCGCTGGTCAACCGCCTGGCGCGAAGCGCCGTCACCAGTGTCGGTGCAGACGCCCCGCTGAGCTACGAGGCACTGTGCCGCCTCGTCACCGAGTATGACCTGTATGAAACCGGCGTCTTCCCCGTCGAGTTAGATGGCATCGAGTTCGATGCCAGTGTGGTCCCGATCGCAGACATGGACGGCGGGGCGGCCACTGTAATGCTGCGTAGAAGAGGAACTGCATGAGCGAAGCACGCGATCGCGGCGCCAGCGGAGGTATCTACAACCCCGTCACTCTCAGGCTCTACGATGCGGGCGTCCTCGGGCTGACTAATCGGCTGATCTGGCGATGCCCGACAGCGACGATGGTCGAGCACTACCGCAGTCACGCCGGCCGTAGCCACCTCGATGTCGGCCCCGGGACCGGCTACTTCCTCGAGCGCATCGACTCCCCCTCGCTCACCCTGCTCGACCTCAACGCCTCCTGCCTCGCCGCCGCGTCCGTCAGAGTTGGCCACGGCAGATCCGTCGCCTCCCTCCAGCAGTCCTTTTTCGACCCGCTGCCCCGTGAGCACAGCTTCGACTCGATCGGTCTGAACTTCCTGCTTCACTGCATCCCCAGTCACGAGAAGTGGGACCGCCTCTCCCAGCTTCGCGGCCACCTCCGGCCTGGCGGGACCATTTTCGGCTCCACCCTCATCCCCGATCCCGAGACCGCGACGCTCGCAGCTCGAGCGTTGAATAGCACGTACAACAAGCTCGGCGTGTTCGGTAACGCCGACGACACCATGGACGAGCTGGAGAACGCGCTCCGCGGCTACGCCGAGGTCAGCACCCGGCGGGTCGGCCAAGTCGCGCTGTTCTCTGCACGACGACCCCAGGAGGATCACACATGACCGACGCACGCGTAGCCCTGGTCACCGGCGCCAACCGAGGCATCGGCGCGGCTATCGCCGCCCGACTCGCCCGCGACGGCTTCACGGTCGTCGGCACCCACCGGGGCAGCGGCGTCGGCGAAGGCATCCACGGCGTCGAGTGCGACGTCACCGACCCCGAGTCCGTCGATGCCGCGTTCACCTACGCCGAGCAGACCTTCGGCCCGGTCTCCGTGGTCGTGGCCAACGCCGGCATCACCAAGGACACACTGGTGATGCGGATGAAGGAAGAGCAGTTCCTCGACGTCGTCAACACCAACCTGGCCGGCGCGTTCCGCATCGCTAAACGAGCGACGCGCAACATGCTCAAGCAGAAGTACGGCCGGATCATCTTCATCGGATCCGCATCCGGAATGTCGGGCGTCCCCGGCCAGGTCAACTACACCGCCTCCAAGGCCGGCGTCATCGGTATGGCCCGATCCTTCGCCCGAGAGCTCGGCATCAAGGGCATCACCTCGAACGTCGTGGCCCCCGGATTCACCGAGACCGATATGTCCGACGCGATGGACGACAAAGCCAAGGAAATCGGTACCTCGATGATCCCGCTCGCCCGGTTCGCCCGACCCGAGGAGATCGCCTCCGCCGTCGCATTCCTGGCCTCCGAGGATTCCAGCTACATCACCGGCAACGTGCTCAACGTCGACGGCGGAGTGGGTATGGGGCACTGAAGTGCCGAGCGTTTCCAGCCCCTCCCCCAGATGCTGACCCGGCCAGGCTCAGCCCACGGGGCTGAACACATCCGGACCGTCACAGCCTCAAAGAGCGTGCGGCTCTAGCGGCACAAGTGGCACGAGTGCCACTTGTGCCGCGTGTGCCGCGTGTGTTCAAGTCGAGACGTTAGGGTTCAACGATGATCGTTCGCGGTTCTCTCATTCACCTGCACACCACCACAATCACGACCAAGCGCGGATCCACCCAACTAACGACCCTGCGGGTCGTGGACGATCACTCGCGCCCGCAGCACGGTGGCCAACCGGGGGCGCGCCACTCCCCCACTCGATACGAAGTGCAGTTCGTTGACTCGAAGCTGTTTCAGTGGTCCACGGCAATCCAGGCGAGGTTCACGGTCGGCGACGACCTCTTGGTCTACGCCGAGGACGCGATCCGGGTCCAGGGAGATAAAGACGGAGCGTCCACCCTGGTGGTCTACGGCATCGACGTTGGCCATGCGACACAGCCCTTTGCCCGCCGGGTGGAGTAGCTAGCTGGTGGGGTCCCTTTCCCTGCTCCCGCCAGTCTTGGTGCTCCGCTGCCGGCGTCAAGGTCGGCACCCTTCGGGTGCGCCGGCTCCACCGACAAGCCCCGGACGCGCTCGCTGCGCTCGCTTATATCGCCCGGACCTTCCCGGCTCCGCCGCCGTGCCCTCTCTTGACCCCGTCCGCTCCACACCAATCGGGCCGGTATCAGGGAAAGGGGCACCATGCGTGGAGGTCACCGCCGGTCCCGGCGACCGGAAAAACCCAGGCCAAACCCGCTAAACCCCTTGTGGCACTAGTGACACTAGTGCTACTATGGAGGCATACCGAGAGGGCAACACCGCCCCCGGAAACCCCAGGAGGACACCATGGGTGATTCACCCACCAGTCTCGCCGCCCTCGGGCTAGCGCTGTCCGAGGTCGCGTCCCTGCTCGCCGACGCTGAGGTGCTGCACGCCCTGACCTCCCACCTGACTGCACGTGAGGTACTGGTTTTTGCCCGACTGTTCAAGGCTGCCGGGAAGGACGACGCCCACCGCTGCGTGGTTGAAGGCATCATCCACGGCGACGAAGAGGTGCGAGCGGTGGCGACCCCGGAGGTCACCGGCCCGGGTTCGGTCCGCATCGAGTACTTCAACCACTTTGCCGACAGCAGCATCGAGGACGGCCCCTTCCATGTCCGCGAGTTCTCGACCGGAGGACTGCGCAACGCTCTGCGTGAGCTCGGCCTCGAAGTGGACACCGAAACGATCGAATGGGCGGCGATCGCACTGCCCGGGCGCATCGTCCTCGACAGCGCACGACGCGACTAGAGCGACACGCAAAATCAACTAGTGGCGCGTGCACCGCACGCGCCACTAGTTGCACTAGGGTCACTAGAGGGAGGAAGCATGAAAATCGTTGCAGTAGCGAACCAGAAGGGCGGAGTCGGAAAGACCTCCGTCGCGCAGTCTTTGTTGCACGCCGCCGCTGCCCGCGGAAAGAAGGCGCTGGGTATCGACCTGGATTCCCAGGGCAACCTGACCCAGCAGCTCACCGCCCGCAACGCGGACGAGTGGTTCGACGTCACCATCGCCGACGTCATGGATCCGTCGACGAACGTGCGCGTCGACGAGGCGGTCGTTCCGACCCGACGAGATGGCATCGACCTCGTGCCCTCGGGCTTGGACGACTACGTCGCAGTAGAGATGACGCTGACCGGGGCGATGATGCGCGAACTGACGCTGCACAAGGCCCTCAGTCAGCTCCCGGACGACGCCTACGACCTCGTCGTGATCGACTGCCCCGCAGCGCTCGGGCTGACCTTGACCAATGCGTTCGCGGCTGTGGACTCGGTCATCATCGTCACCGACCCGTCGTCGGCCGGATTCGTAGGCGTCGGGCGCATCGTCAACACGATCGACACCGCCAACGAGCAGCTCGGACGCGTGCTTGGCCGCGAAATCGACATCGCTGGCATCGTCATCAACGGGCACCGAACCAACGTCAAGACCGAAGAGGCCTTCGTGTCTGAGATCGAGGAGTATGCCCGCGACGCGGAGATTTCAGTCCTTGGCCGCCCGCTTCCCAGACTCACCTTCATCCAACGAGCGAACGCTGCCGGGTACGGATTCGACGAGCTCACCGAAATTCGCGCGGTCGAGGTCGCCCGGTTCTTCGACGACATGCTCACGACCATCACGGGAAAGGACTGATCGACCATGGCGGACAAGTTGCCGGAGGGCCCAAAGCCCCCGAACCGCAGGAAGCGATCGGTGTTCAGTGACCTGAGCTCCGTTCCGCATGAGGCTCCAGCGCCGGTCGCCGAGGTCGCCTCGGTCGAGGCCGCCAGCCCACAGAAGCGGGGGGCCGGCAAGAAGAAGGGCTGGGACCGCACCGGCCAGGTGTCGGTGGTCCTGGGAAAGGAGCGTCACGAGAGGCTTAAGGACGTGTGGGCTTCCAATGCTCGTGACTACGACGCCATCGCCGATCTCATTCGTGAGGCGATCGACGAAAAGCTCGACAGGCTGGAGAGATAGAACGCGCTGCGCAAGTGCCACATGCGCCACCATTCGAACAAGTGCCCCTTGTGCCACAAGGGGCACTTTCTTTTGGCGACGAAAAGTAGGCCTAGAACTAGGCCTATCCGTGGCGTATAACCGAGACCATGCCAACTCGAGTCTTTGCCACCAATGAGATGAAGTCCAATCTCGCCGCGCACATCCGCCACGTGGCTGCTGATCCACGGCGCCGCGTGTTCGTCGGTGCGCATCGCAGGGCGGAGGCAGTTCTGGTGTCCACCTACTCGGAGGTGCCGGAACCTGAGCTGCACATGATGGCAGCGCTATCCGGGCGAGCGCTCGGGTTCGAGCTCGCGTCGGCGAGGAGCGCTGGGCTGGCTCGGCCTGACGTGGGGGAGTACCGCCGACTGCTGGCGGTCCTGGCATCGCGGGGTCGACGACCGGACTGCGTGGGGCTCATCGCGGCTGCCGTCGGAGCTGTCGCCGCGCAATCAGGTCTATCAGTCGCCTCGGCCGTGCGCGAGGTCGGCGAGCTCATCGGCGACGCACTTGAGCCGGATCTCGACTGGGCAGATCTAGCCCTCGACGTTGAAGACAGCCTGGGGCGAACTGGCGGAATCGGGCAGGGAGGCAGAGCTCATGGATGAGAAGGAATCATCACGGTGCACGTCCCACAACAGGCATTTCCGGGGTCGTAGGGTGAAGCGATACCGCAGCCGATCGTGGAGGCACCGTTGTCAGAACAACCGGACCTATTCAGCTTTGGCGACGACGCCCCCGAAGGAGACAACCATGTCAGAGATGACGCGCAGAGCCGTTCAGGCGGCATGGGAGGAGCTCGGACGGGACCGGGAGTACCCGACTCCAGAAGCGCTGGAGGCCGCGATTCAGGCGGAGGCCGAGAGGCTGGCGGAGATGATCGGAGACGAGACCGAACGGCTCAGGAGCATGGGGATCGCTCAGTTCCGGGCGGACAATCAGGGGAACTTCCCGCCCTACATAGAGACCGTGCAGATCGGCAACCGGGCACGAGCACAGGCCGAGGAAACGATCCTGTGGCAGGAACTGGGGGAAGAGGTGGAACTGGCAGCCGAAGAGGAGGACCAGGAGACCTTCGAGGACCAGAGCTGGCGGACCAGCCCGGATCGGTGGCGGACGCACACCGACGTGGTGGGCGACCCGAGTCCCGAGATCGACGTGCAGACGGAGGACGTCTGGCCGGAGCAGACGATCCGCTTCCGAGTGATGGCGGCCTATTTGATGCAGACACGCTACGAGGACGGGCAACCAATACCGGAGACGCCGAACGATCCACTCAGAGCACTGTTTACGGACCTCGTCGAACGGGAGCTGGAGCGACGCGAAAGCGTCCTGTCCGAAGCAAGAGGACTGAGCCAGAACAACTCGACCTAGTCTTCGACGACACCGGAGCGGCGCCGGTCGACCCGGCAACGATCAACGTCCACTCCGAACCTCTGCCGGCGCCCGTGCGTCAATCGGAGGTGGCAGCAGAGCCGGCCAGCCTGGCATTAGCCGGCGGCGGTGGGGGAGTGGTCGCCCCCGATGCCGACCAGCGGCCCGAACCCGTCGACTACGCGCCGCCCCGGGACGTCGTCGTCCCGTCCGGCAAGAAGGCCCGAGTCGAGGCGAATATCGCCGCCATTAGATTGCTCCAGACCCTCGACGCCGAGGATCGTTATGCGACCTCAGACGAACAGCGAATCATCGCGCAGTGGTCCGGCTGGGGCGCCGTGCCCGAAGTCTTCGATCCGCGTCGAGCCGATTTCGCCGACGAGCGTGCGGAACTCGAATCGCTACTCAGTTCAGCCGAGTGGAACCGGGCGCGGCACACCATTCTCAACGCCCACTACACAGACCCGGCTGTTGTCGCCGAAACGTGGAGTCTCCTACGACGAGCCGGATTCCAGGGCGGGCTCGTCCTCGAACCCGGCAGCGGCAGTGGAACCTTCATCGGTCACGCCCCGGCCGATGCACAGATGGTGGGCGTGGAGCTCGACACCCTCTCCGCTCGAGTCGCGGCGGCGCTATATCCCAGTGCCCAGGTGCGCAATGAATCGTTCGCCGACACCGCGGTACCCGACAATTCTTTCGTTGCCGCAATCGGAAACGTCCCATTCGGCGACATCAAGCTGTGGGACGACGCCCACAACAGGGGCCAGCACTCCATCCACAACCACTTCATCATCAAATCGCTGGACCTCACCGCCCCCGGCGGTTACGTCGCTCTGCTCACCAGTCGGTACACCGCCGACGCAGCGAGAGCCGACGCTCGCACCGCTATGGCCGATCGAGCTGACCTGATCGGCGCGGTTCGCCTTCCAACCGGCGCCTTCCGCCGGGTCGCAGGCACGGAAGTCGTCACCGATCTGCTCGTGTTCCGCGTCCGCGAACATGGGCAGGAACCCACTGAAACGACCCGCCAGTTCGTTCGCACCAATGACGTCACCGTGCGGACCGATCTCGCCGACGGGGACGCTCCACCGGCCCGACTGCACGTCAATCAGTACTTCCTCGACAACCCCCATCACATCCTCGGCACACTGACCGCTGGCCACGGCATGTATGGGCAGGACGAACTACGCGTCCTGGCCCGCAATGACGCTCCGCTCGACAGGCAGATCGCTGACGTCCTCGGCCCCGTGATCGACGCTGCAGTTCTTGACGGCCGCGGCTTGCTCGCCAACCGGGATCTCGTCGTCTACGACTCCTCTCTGGCCACCGATCGGGGCCTCGTCGTTCCCGTCGAGAAGCACGGCGAAGTCGTTAGCGACACGCTGCGCTACAACAGCGATCACAACCTGATCGAGCGCTTCGACGGAACCGAGTGG
This sequence comes from Dietzia sp. WMMA184, assembly GCF_002441635.1. Lineage (NCBI taxonomy): Bacteria > Bacillati > Actinomycetota > Actinomycetes > Mycobacteriales > Dietziaceae > Dietzia > Dietzia sp. WMMA184. Next base: position 64,962 of record NZ_NXEI01000004.1, read on the forward strand.
GTCGACAGCAAGTGCCCCAAGAGCAGGCTCGCCGAGTGGCGTTCCATCCTCGAGCTGCGTGACACCGCGCTGTCGCTCGTACAGATCCAGCGAGACGGGGGAGACCCTGCCGATAAGGCCGCCCTGCGGGCCGCACTCAACGAGCACTACGACGCCTATGTGACCAAGTACGGGTTCCTCAACCGGTTCAGCTGGAAGCAGCCACCGGAAGTCACACAAGACGAGCACGACACCCGCCTCGACGCCGCTCTAACCACCTGGCTCGACACCGAGGGGCCCAACTACGGCGCCGAGAACATGCAGGACATCCCAGACGGTGTCCGATCACGCCTGGACGAAGAAGCCTGGCAGCCCAAGTCAGCGGCGACGAAGAGACAACCTCACCTGGCCGGCGCACTACGCGCCGATCCTCATCTCCAGACTGTCCTAGCCCTCGAGCACTTCGACGAGGAACGGATGGTCGGCCGCAAAGCGGCCATGTTCACCGCCGACGTCCTCGAGCCGGCAACCCCCATCATCGCCGCAGAGACAATCCAGGATGCGCTGGCGGTGAGCATGGACGAAAGCGCCAGCGTCGACGTCGCGCGGATCGCTCAGCTCATGGACGTCGACGCTGGCACCGTCGAGCAACAGCTTCAGGCCGAGGCGCTGGCGTTCCGCTCCACTGAAGACCCCGGAACGTGGATCCCGCGCAGCCGCTACCTGGCCGGCAACGTGCGCGTAAAGCTCGCCGAGGCGAACGCCGCCGCAGCAACCGATGACCGATACCGCTCGAACGTGGCCGCCCTGCGCGAGGCCATCCCCGCCCGCATCGAGGACGGGATCCGCGCCCGGCTCGGAGTGACCTGGGTCAGCCCCGACGACTATGAACAGTTCATCGCGGACACCTTCCGCATCGACAAGGACTCCGTGACGGTCAGCTACGTCAACAACGAGTGGGTCATCGAAGGCAGCTCCTGGTACGACGGCTACCAGACCGACGCCCTCGCCTACGGTCTCGTGCCCCAGAAGGGCCGCTACTCTCGGTCCTACAACTTCGTGGGTACCGACCGCGAGCAAACCCTGGCCAATCAGGGCGTCTCCCTCGGCCGCGACCGCTCGGGTAGCTTCGACCACTGGCAGGTTCTCGACTGCCTGATGAACTCTCGGCCCATCACGGTCAACCGCTCCAAGGAGTACAAGGAAGCCGTCCCCGGCGGAGACATCCACGCCGGCGCCACACGAGCGGCCAAGCAACGGGCCGAACGCCTCCAGGAGGCATTCGCCGACTGGGCGCTCAATGGCGATCCCGAGCGACGCGAACGCCTACTCACCGAGTACAACTGGCGGTTCAACGCCACCGTCGCCCCCAGCTACGACGGCTCACACCGAACCTTCCCCGGGCTGGGAAAGACCTTCAATCCCTACCCCTACCAGCGGAACGCCGTCGAGCGCATCGTCAACGAACCGACCGTGTTGCTCAACCACGTCGTCGGTGCTGGCAAGACCGGCACCATGCTGATGGGAGCGATGGAGCTGCGGCGTCTAGGACTAGTCCGCCAGCCGTGGATCGTGGTGCCCAACCACATCGTGGACCAGGTCGCCCGTGAGGCCGCTCAGTGGTACCCGGCCGCCAACGTGCTGTCTGGCGCCGGCCGCACCACCGCAGAGGGCCGACAAAAGCTCGTCGCCCAGTCCGCAGCGCAGGACTGGGACATCGTGATCGTCCCGCTTTCGGCGTTCACCCGCATGAAGACCTCGGCTCAAACCCGCGCCAGCTTCATCAGCAACCAGATCGACGCCATGCGCTCGGCGCTCCTCGAGGCCAAGGACGGCAACCAGAGCGCGGCGACGATGAAGCAGATCGAGAACGCGATGGCCAAGGCGCAGATCAATCTCGACAAAGCGATGGACGCCACCCGCAAAGACGAAGGCCTAACCTTCGAGCAATCGGGCTGCGACTACTTGTTCATCGACGAAGCCCACCTCTACAAGAACCTCGCCCGCACCTCCGGCGTGCAGGAACTGAGCCACCCGGGGTCCGATCAGGCGATGGACCTCAAGCTCAAGCTCGACTACCTGCGCGATCGCAAACGACAGGAAGCCTCAGCGGCAGGCGTTCCCGACGATGCGTACGTCGAGCGGGTCGCCTGCTTCGCGACCGGAACTCCGGTCGCGAACTCCCTAGCCGAGCTCTTCGTCATGCAGACCTACCTCCGCCCTGACCTGCTTGAGCACGCAGGAGTCGACAGCATTGACGCGTGGGGCCAGAACTTCACCGACACCACAGAGACTGTCGAACTCAACGCGTCGGGCACGAAGCTGCGCTCGGTCACCCGAGTCGGCCAGTTCGCCAATGTCGGTGACCTGGTCGGCATGGTCAGCCAGTTCACCGACGCCGTCACCCGCGATCAGGTGCCGGTGAATCTGCCCGCAAAGCGCTCCGGAAGCAACATCGTCGTGGACTTCGAGCCCAGCCAGGAGGTCAAGGACTTCATCCAGGATCTTGGCCACCGCGCCGACACTCTCGACCCCCGCCGGATGGACCTCGACAACGCCCTCAAGATCGCCAACGACGGCCGCAACGTCTCCCTCGACCCGCGCAGCGCCCACCTGGCCCCGCCCTCCGAGGGGGGCCGGGCACGCGAGGTCGCCACACGCATCCTGGCCGAGTGGGAGGCGACCCGAGACCGCGCCTACCTCGACGACTTCGGGGAGCCTTCCGACGTCCGCGGAGGCCTGCAGATCGTGTTCTGCGATCGGTCCGTGCCCAAAAATGATGGGCGCTGGAACATCTACGCCGCCATCAAGGCCGAGCTGGTCGCCGGCGGGATGCCTGCCGAGCAGATCGCCTTCGTGCACGATCATCCCAAGCCCGAAGACAAAGCCGCGCTCTACAAGGCCTGCCGCGCCGGCCGAATCAGCGTGCTCATGGGTTCCACGGAGAAAATGGGCACCGGCACGAACGTGCAGACACGAGCGGTCGCCCTTCACCACGTCGATGTGCCCTGGCGACCCGCCGACCTCGAACAGCGCGAGGGCCGCATCATTCGACAGGGCAACCAGAACCCAGAGGTAGCCGTCTACAACTATGTCGCCACCGCGACCTACGACACCGCGATGTGGCAGACGCTCAACCGCAAGGCCGCATTCCTCGAGCAGCTCTACGCCGCGGATCGCTCCATCCGCAGCATCGAGGACCTATCGGCCGACAACCTGGCCGAGTCGACCGCTCTGGTCAAAGCCATCGCCACCGGCGATGACCGATACCTGCGGCGCGTGGAACTCGAGCGAGACATAGAAGCACTCGACGCACGACGCGAGAGCCACCTGTCAGAGGTCAGATCCCGCCGCGAGGAGATCGCGGCGCTGACTCGCTCCATCCCTAACGAGGAAAAGCGACTCGAGCAGCTCGCCGCCGTCGCCCCGGAACTTAAGGCCTGGGCCGAGAAGGAGACGAAGGACTACACCATCGGCCGCACGTCGTTCAGCGTCCGAAAGGACGCCTCGGATCGTCTGCTGGAGGCGCTTCGTGAGGCGTACGTTCAACTGCGCGGAGCAGGCCCCAATGAATCCGCACACGTCGCCACGTTCGCAGGGGTGCCGCTACACGTCACCCGCGTGATGGAACACGACATGGTCATCCTTCGCTTCGGCGACCTCCCACTGACCGGCGTGAGCATCACTCAAGAGCAGCTCTGGCCACAACGGGACGACTCCCGATTCGGAGTCTGGGGCGCAGGCAGCACCGAGGCGCTGGACGTGGAGGCCGACGAAGCGAAGTCCAGCCGAGCTGCGATGGCCAACGGCGTGATGACTCGCATCGAGAACGCGATCGGCAGAGCGCCTGGCCAGGTCGACGCCGCTAGAACTGAGCTCGACACCGACCGAAAGCGGCTCGACGAACTGCACAACACCCCAGATGAGCCCTTCCCGGACGCCGCGAAACTCCAGCTGATGAAGACCGAGCTAGCCAGCATCAACGACGACCTCGCCGCATACGAGAACTCCGACGCCGCCCAGCTGGCCCAGACAGAACTGGACCAGCGACTCGCGGCCAAGGGCCGCAGCCCCGGCTGGTCACTGATGCTCAACCCGACTCCAGCCCTGGTGGAAGAACTCGGCTTCGACACCGCGGACGAGGTGCGCGAGATGATGCGACAGCGCGAGATCGAAGCCCTGGAAGCGTGGGCGTCACTGCCGGGCGCAACCCAGAACACCGCCCCGACTCGGGCCGTGGACTACGACGACCTGCGCGGAAAAATCATGGACCACGCCGACGCCATCGAACGGGCGGCCGAGGAAAGCGATCTGGCCCTGGACTCGGCGATGGACAACTATCGCCGCTTCGCCGAAGACCTGATCCGACAGGGCGGACCAGACCAGGACATCGGCCGGCGGCTCATCGACGTAGGAGATCAGATCGGCGAAACGGGAAACCCCCGACCGCTCGACGACCTCACCCGCGACCTCAAATCACGCAATGCCGGTGCCGAGCAGGCCCCCGTCGACAATGACTTCACGACCTCCTACCTCGAGCATCGCGCCCAAGCCCCGGATCTCGACCCGCTATCGGAATGGCAGAACCCAGGCTCGCCCACCGGGCCGGAGCTCGGACACGATCCTGACGCCTAAGCCGCCCCGCCGGGTGGAGTAGCTAGTTGGTGGGGCTCCCTTTCCCTGCTCCCGCCAGTCTTGGTGCTCCGCTGCCGGCGTCAAGGTCGGCACCCTTCGGGTGCGCCGGCTCCACCGACAAGCCCCGGACGCGCTCGCTGCGCTCGCTTATATCGCCCGGACCTTCCCGGCTCCGCCGCCGTGCCCTCTCTTGACCCCGTCCGCTCCACACCAATCGGGCCGGTATCAGGGAAAGGGGCACCATGCGTGGAGGTCACCGCCGGTCCCGGCGACCGGAAAAAGCCCAGGCCAAACCCGCTAAGCCCCTTGTGGCACTAGTGACACTAGTGCTACTATGGAGGCATACCGAGAGGGCAACACCGCCCCCGGAAACCCCAGGAGGACACCATGACCGCCAAGCCCGGCACCCTGCTCGACGCCTTCACTCTGGAGACCGATCGCGGCCCGATCGAGGCGGAGATCCGCCTCATGCACGCCGAGGACGGCACCGAGATGCTGTGGCACTACGAGAACGATCACCTCGGCTTCGTGCACCCCGCCCGCCGCTGCGTCCGGTGCAACGAGATCATCACCGCCGCTGCCGCCGGAGGCTGCTGCATCGCCTGCGTCGACGGCCTCGTCATCGGCCACGACTAGACCCCGCTACCGGCCCGCCCCGCGGGCCGGTAGTCCGGCCACCACTCACCACCCCGAGAGGGCTCCAAGCCCCCGGAAACCCCAGGAGGACACCATGACCACGAACCACGCGCCCGCCACGGTCCGAGCCCTGCCCCGCACAGAACCGGCAACAGCCCCCGCGCCTGCACACCCGATCACTCGCAACGGGCTGCTCGAACCTGCCGAAGGCCAGGTCCAGGCCGCGTACGACGAACTCGCCCGCCACCACGTCGACACGCTCACCGCCCGCGAATGGCTCACCGACCTCGTCGCCAGCGTCGGCGTCCGCCGCATGGAAGCCGAGGCCGCAGCCGCGCCCGCAGCGCCGAAGCCCGAGCCGATCGGCGACGACGGATTCACCCCGACCCGCCAGGAATGGGCAGAACTGCACCGGATGCTCACCATTGCCCTGGCCATCGTCAACGGTCGCCGAGGCCGCCTGCGCGACCTATTCGACACCCAACTCGCCACCGCCGCCGGACGCGCCAGCATCAACGTCGCCGCCGAGCGAGTCGCCGCCGCGCGACTAACCTCCACCGTGACCATCCGCCGACAGCAGGCCCAGGCGATCCGCGAGCCCAAGAGGACCGTCTTCTACGTCCCCGCCATCATCACCTGGGATACCCGTTACCGCGCCCTGGCCGCCACCATCGTCCGTGACAGCCACGGCCACTACCGATTCACCGGGTTCACCATCCTGTGACCCCCCAGAGCCAGCGGAGAGGCCCGCCCCAAGGGGCGGGCCTCTCCGCTATTCCACATCCCCCAACCATCCACAGACGACCCCAGCCGAGCGCCCCGAGAACACCCGGCCCCGCCACCAGCCTGGCAGCCTCAACGCCATGACCGACCCTCTGCAGGGCACCCTCGCCGACGTCACGGCCCGCGCACTACGCCTAGCCCGCGCAGGCGACCACCGAGCACGACCCGCACGAATCAACGGCAACACCGCCATCCTGACCCCACACCGCACCGAAAGCGGCCACCTCGACGCCGCCGACCTCGCCGCCCAGGCCTACGCCCTCGCCCTCGGACTGTCCTCCGACGACGGTCACTACACCGACGGCTATTTCACCGCCGCCGGCCTCGGACACTACGTACCTGCACCGGATAACGACGATCAACCGCACCCGCAAGACAGCGAAAAGCACCATGTACCCGGCTTGAAGCGGTGGTTCTAGCCCCAGCTCCCGCGTGCAACACCGTCCAGCTCCTACCGCACGTTAACTGGAAGGGCAGTGTCCCAATCCCGTCTCACAACAGAACGGATCGACTTGCCGGCTATACCTTTCTAATTCCACCCACCCAGTGGAAGGACGGCTAGATGGCAAATGACCGGCTGACTGAAGCTCAGCACCTTCAGTACCAAAAAGAGTTTGCTGCTGTAATCAAGTGGGCGTCAGAAGGGCACGGACTCCGCCTCATGGGGACGTCGTTCCACCTCGCGATCCCAGGCATCAACTCCATCGAAGACGGGTGTCGACACGTGGCCCAGTACTGTGCTGTCGCGCACGCGGAAGGCTTCACGCCAGATGTGGGGGTGCCGACGCTGCAGCTCATCACTTCCGCAGCCTCACGCTTCTACGACCAAGGGGCTCCTGTCCCCAGCTACGAGGCGCAATCTGCGCTCGAAACTGGCGCCCTCGGCTCCAGTCAGAACGTCTTTCAGAACCTCTGAAAGATCAACCCATCTAGGAACAGGATCAACAATGGACTACAACATCCCCCAGACTGCCGCGAGCGCGATCGTGCGGAACGCCGAGAGCAACAACTCAAATCTCGGCGGCCAGGCCAAGCGCGTCCAAGACCGCCTTCGGCAGGAGGCGAACGACACGGGCAACGCCTCCATCCGGCGAAAGAACGAGCCGGGCAACAAGCCCTGACGCTGTAGGCGAGGCGGGCTCGGACGTTCGTTGTTCGAGCCCGCCTTTTCAGTTGAATGGACGACTCAAGTGCGGAGATGAATCTGCTCTAATGGGGCGCGTGCTGGGACAGTATGCGCGAACGACGCAGGAGCTCGCGACCGGGATGCGAGCACTCCGGAAGGTCGGACTGCGAGGTCTGGAGACGGAACAGGGGTGCGGAGATCCCCCCTACGAGATAGTGCTCTCGCGAAGCACGCTGTCCCGGTACGAGTCTGGGCGCGTACTTCCCCCGCTCGAGTATGGGCCACACCTTGATCGCCTCTATAGGGCCAGCGGGTGGATCGACATGAGCATTCGAACTCTCTGGCAAGCAGAGTGGGACCCGTGGCATTCCCCTAGCCAATGGCCAGAACGCAACTTTTACTTCTCCTGGCCCGCCAGCTACTCGGGCGATGTGTGGATAGAAGTCGCGCCAATCCCGGCCGAGGTGGGCATGGCGACAAACCTAGTCCTCAACTGGGGGCCCTGGGAAAGGCGTGTCGACATCGTGCTTCCAGCGGCCGGGGCGGTGCTTCAAACAGGCAAGGCGGCGGATGCCGACGGAATCTCTCGAACCCTGAACCTGCAGGGTGACCGACCTTTCTACGCACTCTCAGGCGCAGGCACGAAGGGCTCGCCCCGCGGCGGTTGCACGCTAGACATCCGAGAAGGCTGGAGACTAACTCGGCCCGAGTGAATCACTTCGAGGGACTCGATTCGATAAGCGGTCTTGGCGGCGAGTACTCGTGCGCCAGCCTTGAGCGGCCAGAGCTCGTACTCGAGGGGGGAGCGCTCCCTTTCCCTGCCCCTGCCAGTCTTGGTGCTCCGCTGCCGGCGTCAAGGTCGGCACCCTTCGGGTGCGCCGGCTCCACCGACAAGCCCCGGACGCGCTCGCTGCGCTCGCTTATATCGCCCGGACCTTCCCGGCTCCGCCGCCGTGCCCTCTCTTGACCCCGTCCGCTCCACACCAATCGGGCCGGTATCAGGGAAAGGGGCACCATGCGTGGAGGTCACCGCCGGTCCCGGCGACCGGAAAAACCCAGGCCAAACCCATTAAAACCCTTGTGACACTAGTGGCACTAGTGCTACTATGGAGGCATACCGAGAGGGCAACACCGCCCCCGGCAACCCCAGGAGGACACCATGAGCATCGTCGTCTACACCAAGCCGGCCTGCGTCCAGTGCGACAGCACCATCCGCGCCCTCGACGTCGCCGGCATCGTCTACACCACCGTCGACCTCACCACCGACCACGACGCCCGCGACTATGTGATGAACACCCTCGGCTACAGCTCTGCACCGATCATCGAGGTTGACGGCGACGGTCACTGGTCCGGATTCCGCCCCGACCGCATCAAGGCCCTGGCGTCCGCACACTCCCGCAACCCCGAGCGCACCCAGTTCCTCGTCGACGTGCTCAGTACCGCCGTCGAGACCGGCATCAGCTACTGGGCCGAGACGGTCCACGTCGAGGACCGCACCGGGACCACCCCCGAGGGAGACAACCTCGATCCGCTCGGCTCCGGCGGCGACTGCTACGCCGCCCTCATCCGCGAGGACGAGACCGGGACTGAATACAAGGTCACTCTCGAGACCATCGCACGCGGCGCCACCAAGCTCGCCGCGACCAGCATCAACAACGACCTGGTCAACGACTTCCGCGAGGCCAACCGCACCAACGGCCACCGGGGCGACATCGACGCCGCCAACGCCGACATGGCCCTGCAAATGGGCGTCTTCGGCGACGTCATCTACGGCTGACGCTCCCCAGCCAACAGCCGCCCGCCCATCGCCGAGAGGCAGACGGGCACGCAGGAAGGACACCCGGAATGCACGCTCTCGACCACACCGATCTGCACTACCTCCGCAGGACCATGTCCCTGCACGGCCTCGGCCGACTCGCCGCCTCCCCCGAGACCCAGATCCCGCACATCGTCGCCAGCCAGTCCTCCGGATACGGCTCAGACCTCGCCTTCGAGTACCGCGCCAAGGGTCTATCCGTCTGGACCGGGCGAACGCTTCCCTCCACCGCGGCCCCAGACCGCCACATCACCTGGAACCAGATCCGTCGCCACATCAGCCGCTACGCCACCGACGAGTTCATCACCGCGTTTCGCAAGACCGACAAGGCATGGTGCCACGCCAAGGCCGGCGACCGGACCCCCGGTGTCCTACACCGGACCACCGACAGCGAACGCGACCAGATCGCCGACCTGGAGGCACAACTGCGACTCCTGGCCTCTCCCATCTGGGAACCCGCCACCACGATCGAAGCCGAACCCCAACAGCTCGACCTCTTCGCATAACCACCAGCACCCACCCCGCACAGGCAGGACAGACAATGCACACCATGACCGCCGAGGGCCCGCAGGCCACCGCCGACCCGGTCGACGTCGACGACCTCGCCGCCACCGACGACGCACCCACCGTCCCGGAACTTGACCCCGAAGCAGCACTCCTCTGCGCACTGCTGCACACCACCGACACCACCGAGGCTCGCCACATCACCCGTCACCTCGAGGCAAGCGACTTCCTCAACCCTCGATACGGCGACCTGTACAGCGTGATCGCCGACCTCATCGCGGCAAGCGAACCCCACCACGCCCCGCGGGTGCTCGCCGCACTCACCAGCGCCGGCCGCATGGCCGGCCACCAAGGACGGCTCCTCGCCGATGCCCTCCAGGTCGTCGCACTTCTCGGAACCCCCGCCATCGGAGTGCGCACTCTCGCCGCCGACGTCCTCGACGCCGCCTACCGCCGCCGCTTCGCCCGCACCGCCGCTGAGCTGACCCGTGCCAGCACCGAAGCGTCCACCGACGACCTCTTCGAGATCCTCCTTGGCCAAGGCCGCGCCATGCGTCGCGAAACCAAGCGTCGCGCCGACCTCACCGGCGGACCGACCAGTGGGGGAGAGGGGGAGGCATGACGTTCATTGTCGGGACAGGCCCCACCGAGTTGCACGCCCACATCGACCTCGACCACCGCATCACCGCAACCAGCCGGCCTGGGGCGGCTCCGGCCGTCACTGTCCTCGACGTCACCTGCAGCGACGGACACTGGGCCGTCTTGGCCACCCTTAACACCGGCACAACAGACAAGGAGCCCCGGTGACCCCAGACGAAGCCCGATCACTCGGCCGCGCCATCCGCGCCGCACGCATGGAGGCCGGACTCACCCAGCTCAAACTGGCCGTGGCCAGCGGAGTGAAATCCCCCTGGATCAGCGCCTGGGAACGCGGACAATCCCAACCCACCGCCTACCGACAGGCCACGCCGCCGGCCGTCATCAGCCGGGACCAGCTCACAGCAATCGCGCACGCCTTGGACTGCACCATCGAATCCATCGCCAACCGAGCCGCACTGTCAGCCGCGACCCGAGTCCTCTACGGGCTTGAACCACTCGGCCCCGCCCGCACCCTCGTCGGAGGCCAACGCTTCGACCTCACCGACGCCGAAGCCGACCGCGTCACCGACTTCATCACCGGGCTCATCGCCGCAAGGGACCTGCACTAATCGACCCTTGTCGGAGGCGACACCTAGGGTGCGCCCCATGGATGAGCTGCTGGGCCCACTGCGCCGAGCAGCCGAGCAAGCAGGCGATGATCAGTTCCTCGAACTCCTACGGTGGCACCTCGTCGTGGCCGGCCTCCCAGATGTCGACCCCACCAAGCAGGGCGCCTACCGAGACGCCATCGCCGAGCTGGGGGAGGAGCGCACACTCGAGCTACTGCGCGACCTGCGCAGACTCGCCCGCAACCCCCGCCGCTATCGCCACGGCGCCGACGGCAAACCTCGCTACCGCCAGGGGCGAACCGTCAGCGATCACCACCACCGCGGGTAACCGTCTTGATCAGGCCGGCATCGCGGCGGTCCAAGGTACGGACGTTGTTGACCGCCCGCGACACCGGACGGGTTCGAAGAGTCGACGCCACCGCCCGCGACTCGACGTCCAGCAGATCCAGCACGTCTCCGACCTGGTCCTTCTCGAGCTTCTCCGGGGCCAACCAGGTGTCCCACGAAGCAGGGGTCACAAAGACCGGCATGCGGTCGTGCACCTCGCCGGCCGCATCCTCACCCGTCCGCGTGATGATCGTGAACGTCGTCCGCCACTGCTCATCACCGTCCTGGCGGTGGAAGGCCAACAGTCCCGCAGCGAGCAGTAGCTCGTCACCCGGGGCGTGCACATAGCTGGGGTTCTTGACCTTCTTCCCGGCCTCGAGAGCTTCCTGCCACTCGTAGTACCCGGTCATCGGAACTAAGGCCCGCGCAGAGGCGAACGCCGAACGAAACATGCCATTAGTCGCAGCAGTCTCGAGCCGGGCGTTAATCGGCCGCGGACCCTTCTCTTTGGCCCACGACGGACGCAACCCCCACGTGGGCATGAACGCCTCACTCACCCGCTGTTCGCCGATCAGGCGATCCCGGACTACCGGCGCCCGTGTGCGAGGAGCAACCGAGTAGGTCGGCTCCCACTCGAATCCCGGCTCCGCCCCGTCCAGGTCAAGAACGTCGACCAGGGCTGCACCAGACACTGCGACCGAGTACCGACCACACATGCTGTGACACTAACAGCGATCGCAAGAGAGGACGCCCTGACCAGCAACTACGTCAGAACACACATTATCGGCGTAGCGGCTGCGCCATGGCACGCGCAGCGTGCGCTCATTACGCACCCTTCGGCAGAAGAGCTTCGAGTTCAGGGGTTCCGTACGTGAGCAGCGTGATGCCTTCGCGGCTTTTGTCGCTGACGTGGCGATCAAAAGTGACGAGGATCTCGGCGCCCGTCTGGGTTCCTCGTAGGTAATCGGCAGTGGTGGTCGTTCCCGAGCTCGTGGCGAATGAGTTCGACGCGACCTGTACAGGCGGCGTGAGTCGATACACCCCATCCGCCCCGTCGACCGGAGTCAGGAGCGGGGCGGTCAGCGGATTGGTGGTGAGCACTGTCTCCAGGTCCTCGAGATCGGTCTCGCCGCGCAGTTCGGGGGGCTGTTCGATGTGCCCGATGGTTTCTGGCGAGTTGCCGAGGTCTGCGGCCTTGATGGCGTTGTTGTTGACGTTTTCGACCTCACCCTTGAGCGAAATGAGCTGCTTTTCGATCGACTCGTCGCTGGCATCTCCGAGAGCGAGTTGCTCGATCGCCTTTTCAATGTTGGCGAGTACGGGGGCTGCGTCACCCACGATGTCGGTGAAGTCTCCGTAATCCTCGGCGATTCCCTCGTAGACGCGTTGCTCGACGGTGTCTGCGTAGAAGTAGTTCGTGACCGTGATGTCCTTGAAGGACGCGCCGATTCGGTCGACGCGGCCGATGCGCTGTTCGACACGCATGAGGTTCCAGGGCATGTCGTAGTTGATGAGCCGGCCGGCTGTTTGCAGGTTGAGGCCCTCGCTCATCGAGTCGGTGCCGATGAGTACGGTCAACGCGCCGCCGCGGAACTGGTCCTTGATCACGGCCTTGCTGACTTCGGACCAAGTCTTGTCGGTGTCATTGTAGATCTGTCCACCGCGGCCGGAGTAGCAGCCGATCTTGGTGATTCCGGCCGCGATCAGGCGCTCGCGGACGTAGTCCATCGTGTCGGTGTACTGGGTGAACACGACCAGACTGTCATAGTTGAGGAGTGCTTGGTTCACGTCGGTAACCAGTTGGGTGGCCTTGGTGTCCTCGCCGGTGATCTTGTTCAGGTCGTTGAGGAATAGCCGGAGTTCGTAGATCTCGTCCTGGAGGCGGCTGGCCGACCCTTCAAGGGTTTCGGGTTCGAAGAGGGAGTCTTCGACATCGATGTTGTCGTCGTCCGAGAGGAGGTCGGCCAGACTCTTACCTTGTTCGAGGACGTCGAGCCGCCGTGTGAGGGACTTCTTGATCGCCTCGAACGACGATGTGAGTCGACGCCGGTAGATGGTCATGATGAAGCCGAGCGCCTGGCCGGACTGGTCCGTCTTATACGAGTCGTAGTGGCGTCGAATGTATTCCTCGATCCGGTCGTAGAGTTTCCGTTCGTCCGGTGCGAGCTGGATGAAAGTGTCATTGACGTGTCGGGTCGGTATGACAACGTCGTCGGCGATGATCCCAGCGGACTGGTATTCGCGCAGTGTGGACCGGGTGTTTCTGAACACCCGGTCCCGCATCGGATTGTGGCGGCGCAGCCATTTGTCCATCCATTCGGAGGTGTCGTTCGGCATCTGCGAACGAGCCTCCGCGGACGGTGGATTTGAGTGCAGCTCGGTTACCGCCCAGGCTCCGACGAACCCGAGCGCAGCGTTGACCTGATCGGCGAGGTGCAGGTCTCGCTCGGCGTTTGGATCCTCGAAGTAGTCGGCCAGCATCTCGCACTGGAGTTTCCAGCCTCGTGAGCGGGGATTGTGGCGGAACCGCTCGAAGTATCCGAGGAAGTTGGACGCGGACACTGCCCACCTCCCGTTCAACCCGAGCAGGGAGATGAGGTCCCAGGCTTCGTGTGGGTTCATCTGCATCGGGGTCGCGGTCGCAAGGTACAGCGCTTTCCACATACCGATGTCCTGCATTTCCAGCAGTAGGCCGAGCAGCGAGTTCGGAGTGTCGCTGGCCTTTGAGCCTCGCCGCCGTGCGTGGTGAGCCTCGTCAACGAGGACGACGTCCCACGGGCCCGCGGCGAGGATGTCTTTGCGGCGGTCTTTGCGGCGCGCGAGGTGGCTCGAGGCGAGTACGATCGGGAACGCCGACCAGGGGTTCACGCCGGTAGGCACCGGGACGGTTTCGTCGTTTCGATCGAGGAACTCGCCCTTCTCGAGTCGGGGCACGTCGAGGTTCATCTTCTCGTGGAGCTCTTCCTGCCACTGCCGCATCACAGACGCTGGCACTAGCAGTAGGGCCTTGTTTGCCTTGCCAGCCAGGAACAGTTCTCTCAGCACGAGGCCCGCTTCGACGGTCTTCCCGAGTCCCACCTCGTCGGCGAATAGGTAGCCGCGTGGGTATGTGGCCACGACCCGGTCGATCAGGCGCGCCTGGTGTGGCAGCGGTTCTACCTGCGCGGTTCCCACCGCGGTGTACGGCGAGGCGGTGGGCCGACCGCCGAGGTCGATGAGTTCGACCCACGCTTGCTTCGTGTCATTCGGGTCGACTTCCGGCGCGACTCGCTTGCCGCCACCCTCGTCGTGCGAATCCGACGTTGCCTTCGGTAGCGGTGGCGCAGCAGGGGCGTGGTCGATGAGGTGCTCGCGCACCGCTTGAGGCAGCGGCACGACAGCCCACCCCTCGTCGGGCTGGTTATGCCAGTGACGCTCGAAGTCCAGAACAGCTTGACGCCCATTCCATTCCCACACCGCAGGCATCCACGACGGAAATACGTCGAAGGTTTCGTGGTTAACGGCCCACGCACGCACGGAGGCGTTGTTCGATCCGTTGAAGGCAACCTTGTTCTCGTGCCGGTCCGTGAACACTCCGTACTTGGTGTGGAAGTACCGGCCCGACTCTTGGTAGGAGAGGAGTTGTCCGCCGAGCTGTGGAACCCCGACTCGAATTTCGAGCCGGTCGTGCGCGACCATCCAGGCGAGCACGCTAAGGTGCTCATTCGCGACGATCTTCGTTCCTTCGAGAGCCGGATCCGCCAACAGTCGCGCCGCCACGACATCGCTCATCGGCTGCCCGGACAGCACTGCCGTGACGTCGGATTCGTTCAGCTGAGCGCCGACGATGAGCCGCATACGGCCGCCGTTGGCTAGGAACTGCGCGGTTCCCTGGGCTGCGAACTGCAACTCGGAAGCCGACCAGTACCCGACCGCGCGGTCGTAAGCGATCGCACGGGACAGCATTGGTATGTAGAACGACTCCAGCGGGTGATCGTTTGGGCTATACCGTCCCTTCAACCCGATGCCAACGAACGAGTCGTCGGCATCGGGCAGGCCCTTCATCAGTGACTCCTGGGGGTCCGGCTGCATCGGTCAGTCGTTCTCAAATAGCGATGCTTGCACCGCCGCCGCGGCCAGATCTTCCGATTCTGGCAACGCGACGGTCGGGAAATACAGCGTGCACAAAGTGTCCAGCAATCCGGCCTCGGGAATGGCCCACGCGCCCTTCACCTTCGTCCGCGGGATCGCGTTGACGAGCCCCTGCGCGGTCGAGATGAATCCAGAATCGGTGGTGAACCCGTGCCGGTCGAGGAACCGCTTGGCAGCTGGCATCCCGTCGACGTCGGCGATATACAGTGCGGTATCGATGGCGTCGATCATGAACTCGAAGCTCGTTGCTTCCGGACGGACACCGGGCAACTTGCTGTCTCCGTCGTGTCGTAGTCGCTCGTTCGGTTCGAGCAGAGTGACGTTGCCAGCCTTCTTCTTCACAATCTTGGCACGCTCGAGATAATCTACTTCGGCTCCGCCAACAGCAAGTGCAAGAAGACGAGCTGTGTCGTAAGGGAACTCTCTAGATCCAAAGATGTCCCAAGCAAGAAGGACGAAGTCCGTCAGATCGTCGACATGTGCAGCCTTGCCGACCAACCGGGAGCGGCGTAGCTGGACGACCTCTTCCCGGGCTAGGTCGAGAGCGTCCTCGGGGCGCAGAAGCTGGTCCTTTCCTTCTGCGTCTGGGACAGAAGAGTATACCGGCCAGTTCTGCGAGATTACCGAAAGGGTGGGACCGTAGGTAGACAGCAGCAAGTCCACACCGTCGATACCGTCGTGTTGGAAGCGTTGCGCAGCAGTCCTTGCGGCACTTCGAATCTCGCTCTCAATATCTTCCAAGTATACTCGCGCTGAACTCGGAGAAGTACCGCGCTTACGACAGACCAGCATGATCGTGGACGCTGCTGAATTCATGTTTGCTTGATGAAACGAAAATTCAAACTCGGTGTTTACCGGCCAAGAGGTTTCGATTATAAGTCCGGCCTGCAGCAGTCCCATGCCAAGCGTATCCCATGCCTCTGCCCGTTTGTGGGTGAACATTACAGATAAGACGCCGTCGTCGCGCAACATGCGGTTGCATTCTGCGAATATAGCTGTCATTTTAGCCTCATAATCAGCATCGGCTAACTCGGATTTCCGCCTACCCATTGAGGCAAATCGTGCATAGTTGGCAACAGCTTCGTTATCTACATCAGCTAACTCTTGGGTAAATATTGCTGGGACAATTTTTCCCCAGGTCCTTTTATGCCAGACATAAAAATAGTCAGAAAGTTCCCCATACATGACGTTGTCATAATACGGTGGATCAATGCATATGTGCGAAATGGATCCAGTTTCCACTTTT
The DNA here is from genome assembly GCF_002441635.1 of Dietzia sp. WMMA184. NCBI lineage: Bacteria > Bacillati > Actinomycetota > Actinomycetes > Mycobacteriales > Dietziaceae > Dietzia > Dietzia sp. WMMA184. The sequence goes on from NZ_NXEI01000004.1 coordinate 81,353, forward strand.
GGAATACTTGCCGCATTCCCCTGAAAGACTAGAATTTCAGACTTGCGTTCACCTCGAGATTGTTGAAGCAATCCAGATGACACCCTTGAAGCCTTGGTAACTTGCGCCGAGGCCCAACGCAGCAAAGGGCCCGGCGTCATCTTTTCCGCGAAAGTGGTCTTGAATGAAAAGTTATGGCTCTCGAACGCGTGCTGCACTGATCTCTGGCTAATGTTCCATGCCGACATTCGACTGTTGTAATCCAGCATTTTCCCATGCATAAGCGTGATGAGATTTAGCACAGCCTCCGTATATTCTCCACACTCGGCGCGCACCTCTTCAATTATTTCCAGATAAAGCTCAACGAAAGTAACGTGCGTGAGCAATTGGCGGTCCGTAAACATTGATCGCCAATTATTGATTCCGTACAGGCGATGTCCTCGATTATAGTTCGACACATCGGGAATGTCTTCACTAGGCACTAAGTCAAAGCGAATCCACTCATCTATTCGTGCGAGTACTTCTTGACTCGCACAATCCAACGCACGCTGTTCCAAATCGGAAGGGGTCCGAAAAGTAAGTGGTCCTGGCCGTTTTCCGGGGCGACCTGCGGCGCGCCAACCGACGGCATACATAATGGGCCGCATCCTCCCGGCTTGGGCCTCGGATTTAATGTATGTTCCGTCAATGGTAATATCGTCATATGGCGAGACTGCGCTTCCGCCCTTCATAGTCCCCTTGGACGGGTCGAAATTGAATTCTGGACCTTCGATTACCCGCAGTTCGTACGATTCTTCAGAAACCTCAATGGAGATGGCTGCTTTCGGGTTTGCTTTGTCGAGCCATAAATTTGGCAGCAGAGGAATCGGTCTACCTGTACGTGGGCAGTCGATTTCGTAGGCGTATAAGTACTCGGCGATCTCGGCACCCTGTTCAACTGGGAAGAATGGCCGAAGGCGATTTTCAAGTCGCTCTGCCAATCGGTTGGCAAACGCATCAGCGGCCTCGGAGACGGAATCTCCGTAGTCATTGGGATATTTTACTCCACCGTTTATCACGGAGACAGCAATGCTATTGAGATCATTAGCGACTGTTGGAAGTCCGTACCGTGCTGCTGAGAAAGGGATACTCCCTCCGCCGGCAGTCGGGTCTGCCACTGTGGGAATCGCACCCCACGTGTGAATCAGCAACCGATGGAGCAGGCTAAGGTCGGACACGGTCGGACTGTTTTTCCAGGCTTGAGAGTAGCCAAAAGCTTTGATGCCCTTGGCAATTCCTGCCGCCTCTTGGCGAGCAGCCGCAACAGGGTCCCCAAGAATTCCGACGAGTTTTAAGAACCAGTCCCTGTAGGAGTCTCGTGTGGATAAGGGCTCATCACCGGGGAACTGGTTGGCTAGTTCCACCGTCCAAGTAGGGAGTAGTCCGCCTAGCACCACAGCTTGTGAAGCAACAATGGGCCGTCGCGCCCACCATACATGCAGATAATTCAATGGTGGCAGATCGGTAAATACCTTTCGTTCCCGCTTCGACTCGATTCCGAGTTCAGCGACGGGAAGCCAGTCTTCGATAAGGACGCGAGGGCGGGAGTTAGTCATATTGTCAATCGAATCAGTTGTCGGATAGGAGTGTTCGTAGCGCCTTGCGTGCGCGGGAGGCTTCTGTGCCGATGCACTTGGAGTACCAATAGTAGGTCTCCTCGACGCTCATGGCGTTGATGCCTGCCATGATCGCGCACACTCGTTCGTGCTTTGCAATCGGCTGAGTGGTGAGAAGGATTAGTGCGAGTCGGACGCCGTCGACTTCGTTGATCCTGATTGGGACCTGGCGGGTGAACGCTAAGACGCTGGGCGAGTGCCCGGAGCCACGGGCGGCCGCGAAGACAGCATCGATAATCCGGCCGGTCTGCTCGGGTGTGGTGGCGACGACGCGAGAGGCGAGGGCGTTTCCGGATTCGCCGTAGGTTTCCTCGAGAACGAGCCCGTAGGAGTCATTCTTGCCAGGGACGACAGTGATTCGGAATGCGCGCACAGCGCTGACAGCGGTAAGCGGCCGAATACGGGTAGTGGTGCTGGGTCGGGCGCTCATCGAGTCACCTCGGCTGTCATGGTGGTCTGCTGAATCTGGAGGGTCTTGACCACGGTGTGGATCTGACTGATGTCCGCAGCGTCGACGTCGACGGCCGGTTCTAATGCGATGTCGAGGGTCATGTCGCCCGCGATCTTGTCAGCGCCGGAGAGTGCCTTCTTGACGTGGCCGTAAGACCTCTGGAAGTCGGCCCGCTCGGCGGTGCCGGCGAACCGGAGTCCACCGGCGAAGTTCTTGTACTCGGCGACGATCGTGCTCGTCACGGAGATGGAGTGCTTGGGCAGCATACCGAGCGCTGCGACCGCAAGGTCGATGTCTCCTGCGCCCTTGGCCTCATCGGCGGTGACCTTGAGGGTAATACGGGAGACGGTACGGACTGCAAAATCGGAGATCTGGTCAACGATTTTCTGGAATGCGGCACCGCCCGGGCCTGTCGCTGTGAATGTCTTATTGTTGACGGTCCGGGTCGGTACCTCAACTCCAGCGGTGTCGGCGTCCGTTCGCGGGACGATGCGGAGGGTGTCGAGTCCCTTATCTTTGATTGAGCTCGGCGTCAGGGCGCGCACTCCGGGCGCTGGGTCGGTGTCGAGGACGACGAAGGACTTGTAGTCGGTGGTTTGCACCGCGGTGGCGAGTAGTTCGAGGACGTCGGTCTTAGACGGTTCTCCGCCACACTCGGTATCGAGTAGTGCCCGGAGTTCGGCGCCGGTGGTGGCGGTGCCGGTCAGGACCGCGCGCAGGTCGGTCTGGGTCGGTTTGCGGACGAGCAAACCCCGATTCTGAGCCTCGGCGGCGGTCATAATCGCGGCATCGCTGCTAAATCCGACATTCATGCCGGCCATCGCGTGCGCGGTGTAGGCCTTGCCTGTAGCTCCGTCGTAGTAGACCCAGTTCTCGTTTTTGATGCCATTGGTGATGGCCTCACGCAGGAGCGCAGGGTTGCGGACGATCGGAGATCCGTGATCCATCCAGAAGTAGTCCAAGATTGCTGCAGTCGTGACGGAGTCGACCTTCGGCCAAGTCTTCGACCGTAAGAAAGACGCAGTGAACGAGTCACGCCGGATCTTGCCCTCGTCCTCAAGGAGTGCGATCACTGCGGATGTCGCGTTCTTCGGGTCACCTTGGACCTGCGGGGGCAGCTCTCTGTGTCGCAGGTGCCCGTTTGACTTGTCATTGGTGGGGAAGTAGATGTGCTTGTAGCAGCGGTTCACCGCGATCCGGGCTTCGAGCGATGCACGTTTCTGGTAGGCCTCGATCTTCTTACGCACTTCCGCACTGAACTGACTCAGTCGGGTGGTGTCGGTGGCGAGGATGTCCGCGGCGATCAGTGCTCGGGCCCGGTCCTTGAGAACGTCGATCTGGTCGTCCGCGGCGACCGCGAGCACGACACCATTGCGGTATTTGCGGGGCGAGCCGACGGTTCCAGCCTTGTCGAGCATCTCGACCAGCAGTTTAGGGGGATTTTCGGCATCGGTGAGGTTCACGGACAGGACGCGGTAGTCGAGCACCGCAACGCGCAGGCTGGCCTGGTCGGGAATTTCGACGGCGCTGGAGGGGAAGAGCACGGCGGTGACACCACCATCGTTCGAGAACGCTCGGCGGATGAGGTCGTCAACGATGGCTGCGACACGAGTGTTCGCGACGTTGCGTTTCTCGGATTCGATGATGGCGTTGACGTTCGGTTCGACATTGAATCGCCACCGCGCGCCGTCGAAGGACAGATGCCAGAACACCTTCTCCGACTCGGTCAGTGCCTTCTCAAATATTGTGGCGTTCTCGCCGGGGCGCATGGTGCCGAGCAACCAGTCGTTGCGGCCGGCGCCAGCGTTAGACTTCATCTCTAGCGAGTGGGTGAATACGGTCCGAGCGACTCGAGTCGCGTAATGGGGTTTGCCGGGGAAGACGTCGGCGTCGACCGATGCGGCATGGGACGTGGGGCCAGCGAAGTCGCCGATTGCCACGGAGGAGAATTCCCCTCGACCGAGTCCGTCGGTGAGGTGGTTGAGGACCGGCGCATCGGTGTAATCGATGTCGCCGACGTTGATGATCGCGGTGTCGTCGCCGTCGCGGTATATCCCTGCCACCACCTCCGCGAGGAGCTTGAGGGCGCCACGTGCCCGCTGGAACTGGGGAATGTCGCCGAGACGCTTGTCGAGGACACGCACAAGTTCGGGGTGGAACGGGTACGACTTGGCTACCTGGTCGCCGTAGGTGACGGGCTGTTCCGGTCCGCCGGCTAAGGTCTCACTCTTGTTGAGCACCTCGTAGAAGTCTCGGTAGGCATCACCGGCCGCGCGCGCAGCGTCTTGGTCGACAGACTTAAATAGTCGAGTCTTGAGGATTTCGCCGATCTCGGTATCGTCTGCCGGCTTGATAACGGCTGCCGGCTGGACCGCGCGGGTCAGAACGTCGGCGGTCTCGGCCACCGCGCCGCTCGCGGCGGAAGCAGCGTCATCGAGGAGGTCGGTCATTTCGGTGGTCTCTTCGCCGAAGGCGTTGGTAGCCGCGGCCAAGGTGATGATGACGGAGACGTTGTTCGTCGGGTCGGAGGCGACCTCGAAGAGATTCCCGAGGAACACAGGGATTGCCTTTGCCATGCGGCGGACGTCTTCGCTGCCTGAGGAGGTGACCTGCCTGATGTACTTGGCGATCTCGTCGATGATGACGATGGTCGGCTGCCCCGCGAACGCCTTCTTGATCGTCGAGGTTCCAGGGGCGGTGCGTTCCTGGTCGCTGGCATCCATAGCGCTGAAAGCGTCGGCGCTGATCTGGGCGGCCATCTCACCCCAGAGGGTATAGGTGCGGCGTCCGTTGGTCTCAACGCCGGCGACTGGGTCGAGTGCGTCACCGACGAGTGCAGCAATTTGCACGGGTCCGGCGGGAAGCAAGGCGAGGTCTACAAAATCGGAGAGGTTTGCCGGTCGGGCGCCCTTGGCGAGGTGGTAAACAGCAGTGAGACCGTGGGTCTTTCCACCACCAAATGAGGTGGTGGGACGAAGGACGCCGTTCTCTGCTGCCACCCCCTTCGCACCGGTCACGCGGCCGAAGGTCTTCGTGAGGAGAGCACGCAGGCCACTGGTGGCGTAGGTCTGTGCGAAAAACGAATCTGGGTCGCCGTACACGGGGTAGTGGTCGGCGTCGCGAACAACTTTGTCCAACTGAGCTGCGAAGTGGTTATCAGCGAGACCGCCGGTGAGGACGTCTTCGCGAGGCTCGCACGCTGCGCGTAGCGCGACCAAGCCGGCACCACCGGTACTATTTGCCATTTCCTACTACCCCTTGTTCTAGGCGCCGTGGGCGTTGAGGTCCGCGGATGCACGTTCGCGGAAGCGGTTATTCCGGTCGTGCTGACCGCCTGGTTGGTATCACGATTTGGAGGTCGTGCGCTCATTCGCCGAAAGGTTGCACCTCGCGTGAGATGCGCCGTATGTGTTCGCGCGTGTAACCGGTCTTACGGACGAGGTCGATCTGCTTTACTCCGTTGTGCAGGGCATCCCTAATTGCCAGGTGCAACGCCTCACGCGTGATCTGTACGAACTCCTGCGCACGTGCGTGCGCGGCAAGAGCCTCGTCGAGCTGGTCCATGGTCGGAGCCTACCGCTGTTGGCCTCATTCAGGTGTCATATGGGCGGCCTCGGCGCACTTTCGGGGCTCCTGGGGGCTCACTTTCGTTTCACTCTGACGCAGTCCGGGTTTGGAGGTTACTCGTTTGTTGGTCCCGTTGAAGTACACCCGTGCGGGACGGGCTGCCGCCGGCCATCGCTGCTGTGTCACAGGGTCTAGATCGGTACTTATGAAACGTCTTCCCGCCGGGTCTAGTATCTATTGATACGGATTCCGGGCGAAAGGGTCTTTTGATGGCTGATCGGATCGGGACGCTCTTGAATCGGGCGGGTGATGGTGGCGAGGAGGTGCTGATCGTCAGCCGTGGGAGCGTGCGGACTCAGTTCCGTCGCCGGGACGAGCTGGACTGGTCGATTCGGGTGGAATCGACAGACTCGGAGAACGTCATCGAGCGGAAGCCAAAGCCGAATCAGAAGCCGACTCGCCGGGCGTCGCGTCCGCGTGGACAGCGGGTGGCGTACGTGCGGGTGTCGGCGGCGGATCAGAATGAGGCGCGTCAGCTCGAGGCGGTGGGGGAGTGCGACCGGGTCTATGTTGAGAAGCAGTCGGCTCGCTCGCGTGCTGATCGCGTGAAGCTGGAGGAGTGCATCAGGTATCTGCGTGACGGTGATGAGCTGGTTGTTGCGTCGATGGACCGTCTCGGTCGTTCTCTGGTTGATCTCAAGCAGATCGTTGGTGAGATCACCGCGAAGGGTGCGAGTGTGGAGTTCGTCCACGAGCGGGCAACCTACGCCGCTGGCGCCCGGGATCCTCGCGCGGATCTGATGCTCTCGCTGCTCGGGGCGTTTGCCGAGTTCGAGCGGGCCATCATCCGTGAGCGCCAGGCCGAGGGCATCGCTATCGCCAAGGCGAAAGGCAAGTACAAAGGTCGCAAGCGCGTCCTGACCGACGAGCAGATCGACAAGGCCCGCGCCCGCATCGAGGCGGGGGAGGGGCCATCGGCCATCGCCCGAGACCTCGGAGTGGGCCGTTCTACGCTCTATCGCGCACTTCAGCGCCCAAAGTCGTAGACGGCTGTAGTGGCAGCCCGTCTACTGCGCGACGAAACCTGCTTTACACGTGTACGAGACAGTACGGATAAGCCAGACATCGTTTCGAGCGGCGCGAACGCCCAAGATCGGCGCGACCACACAGTGTCGCGGTTGGCGATCGTCAAACGGTACAAGCTACGGCGGCTAGGGCAGAGGGTCAACCGTCCCGACGTCAGGCCTCGGTCCCGGGACCTCGAGCGCACGAACTCTCCGAGGCTTCTCGTCACCATCGAACCGCAACATCTGTGCACGGTCCTTGTCAGTGGGAAGAGCGACGAGCTGCGTTGCTGTTAGTTCCGCGATTCGGCCCTGCAGGATTGCCATGCGTTGGCCCACCTCTAGGCGCCCCGAATCCAGCGATATCTCAAGAGCGTTCACCACGCGGAACATGGCTTCGTCACCGACCTGGAAAGGAAACTCTTGGTCTGGTTCCAGGTCCACCCTAATTTCCGGCCAGGTGAAGGGAATCGCCTCGCCCGAAAGAAGCTTCGCTACTTCTAGCATCTCACGCGCTTGGTCCCAGGTATAGCTGGACGGGAAGAGGATGCGTGCTTTGGTGTGTTCCTGGATGGTCATCAATGCCCGCGCAATCCTCGCTAGGCGGACTGAATTAATGTCACGTTCTCTTCCGTATGCGGAGGTTGATACGGCTGAGAACTCACGCGGACCGTATGCAGTTGACACCCCCAGCGTATTTGGGTCGTGCAGGTTCGCGATGAACTCGAGACTGTCAACGATGTCGGCAGGCCGACGCCCGGCAGGATCTGAGCTAATACGCATGTTGACCGTCAGGTCGGGGTGGTCCTTTGCGAGAATTTCCAGACGTACGGATTCAGACGGGTCTTCCCAAACTGTCCGCGTGCCCCCTGCGGCCCCCCGCGTGCGCTCGACCAGTCGCACTTCCAGTTCCGCGAGCGTGGTCTGGTCAGGTGACAGTACGGCGATGACCAATTCGGTTTCCGCGTCGTCGTCATGTGGAACTTCCGAGGGTGTTATGGACAGCTCGACGTTGTCGTCGTCGCTGTCGAGGGTTCCCAGTCCACCTGGGAGTGAGAGGCGGAAGTTCACTGAGCCTTTCGGCAATGAAACCGGCGTGCCGAACTCGTGGTAGCGGCGGTACTCTGTATCGAGATCGCTTCCTTCGTCGACTTTTACCCTGAATTCGCCCGTTATTGGACGCTCTTCTAGGGCTGCCAAACTCCGAGCGAAGATGCTTATCAATAGCCAGCCGTCCGGTGACCCGTACGCCGCTAGTGCAACGATCCCCGGTCGATTCACTTCGGATCCGTCGGGTGGGGCCGCGGTCATCGACAACTCATATCGGTAGTGCGGATCGTAGGCATTGATTGCTTTGTAGATCTCCATGAGGTCCGAACGTGCCGCGCAAGGCGAAAGTTGGGATTCTGGGACGAAATCTTGGGATTCTGGGATTTTCAGGCCGTTTTGAAGGAAGTGGTTGGGACTGCTGAGACCCAGCTGAGCCTTCCGCGGAATGGTCGAGGCGATCCGTCGCCGTAGCGCGGTCTGACTTAGCCAGTGGGTGCGGTATGGGTCTCAAGGTCAGTTGTTGACGGCCGTGAGGTTGAGGCCACGATCTGAACTCATCTGCAGTTGGGTTGCCTGAAGGCGGCAGGCGGAGGGTTGTGGTGTCAGCCGGGCTGGTGGAGGAGGAAGCTGCTCAGGCGGCGGGTGGCGGGCGCTTCGGTTGTAGCGCTCCAGACGAGCGTGATGTCTCGACGGTATTGGGAGCCGACCAGCGGCAGTTCGGTCATGCTTGGAGGTATCCGTTTGTCGTTGGGTAGCAGAGCGACCCCGAGTCCGCGGCTGACCAGTTCGCGGATAGTCGCGAACTCGGTTACCTCGACCGCGATGTCCGGTGTGAACCCCGCTTCCCAGCACCAGGTCTCGGTTAGTTGGCGGAGATTGTAGCTGGGCGGGTTGGCGATGAAGGTCTCGTGCTTGAGGTCTGCGAGTTCGACTTGCTCTAGCGCAGCGAGCGGATGATCGCTGGGGACAGCGACCTGGATTCGCTGCGTGCCGATTCGTACGTGCCTGAGCCGTTCGGGAGCGGGTATGACGACAGCCAGGTCTAGCTCGCCGGCGAGAAGCTCCGCAGTCAGGGCGGAGCCGTGTGCCTGCTTGAGGAGCACCTTGATGCCGGGGTGCTGGTGTCGGAACTCGGCGAGCAGATCGGGGATGCGCCCTGAGCCCATCGTTAGGGGGAAGCCGAATCGCACTGTTCCCTGATCGGGGTCGGCCTCTCCGGTTACTTCACCAATTACCGAATCAAGCTCGCGCAGTGGCTCGCGCATCTGCTGGGCAAGTCGCTGGGCTGCAGCAGTAAGGCGGACGATTCGTCCATCGTGGATGAGAAGCGGAATGCCCAGTTCCTTTTCCAACGCGTGAACGCGACGACTCATCGACGATTGCGGCATGCCGAGCGCCTCGGCGGCCTGCGTCATATGCCCATCGTGAGCGGAAAGTGCCACAAGGGCGCGCAAGTGCGGGGCCAGCCGATTTGTCCATTGATCCATTATCGGATCGTATCTCCCTAATCATTCATTGGACGGAACGATCGAGTCGAGGCGATCCTGACAGCACTGGACCCACCACATCGGGAGCGTGTGACTCATGAGGAAGACACCGAAAGCTGGACCGGATTCGGGCACGGAGCTCGACGCCGACATGATCTTGATCGGCGGCGGAATCATGTCCGCGACGTTGGGATCAATGCTGGCAGTTCTGCAGCCTGACTGGCGGATTGTCCTGTTTGAGAGGGCAATTGGGTTAGGTACTGAGAGCAGCGGGTCCTGGAACAATGCCGGCACCGGACACTCCGGATACTGCGAACTCAATTACATGCCAGACCCCTCAGACGGACACAAGGCGTCGACGGTTGCGCAGCAGTTTCATCTCAGCCGCCAGTGGTGGGCGCACCTAGTACGCAAAGGACTGCTTTCCCCGGACGCCTTCGTACACTCCACCCCACACATGGACGTCGTCTTCGGCTGCCGCGACGTCGACTACCTTCGGCAGCGATTCGAGACGCTGACGACAGATCCCCTGTTCGACGGGATGGCCTATACCGAAGATCCCGCCACCATCAGCGAGTGGGCACCACTGATGATGGAGGGACGGACCGATGATCAGCCGATAGCCGCCACCCGCCATCCCGGTGGCACCGACGTCGACTTCGGCGCGCTCACGGAAGGGTTGATGCAGATCGTCTCCAATGCCGGCGGACAGGTACTGCTCGAGCACGACGTTCGCTCGCTACACCAGTCCCCGGATGGAACATGGGTCGTCGGGGGAAACGCACGTGGCAACACGTTCGAGCTTCGTGGGCGACGAGTGTTCGTCGGCGCAGGCGGAATGGCACTACGCCTGCTACAGCGCGCTCGCCTACCCGAGATTCGCGGATACGCTGTGTTACCCGTTGGTGCTGCATTCTTCCGTTGCTCGGAACCAGAGGTCGTTGCCCGCCACGAAGCCAAGGTCTACGGACAAGCAGAGCTCGGAGCGCCACCAATGTCGGTTCCCCATCTCGACCGGCGATTCATCAACGGGACCGAACACCTGATGTTCGGTCCCTTCGCGACCTTCAGCACCAAGCTGCTCAAGAAGGGTCGACTCACAGACTTCTTCACCACGCTGCGCTGGCACAACCTGCACGTCATCGCGGCAGCACTCATCCAGAACCTTCCACTGATGCGCTACCTTCTCGTCGAACTTGCCGCCCGACCCCGAAAGAAGTTCGCCAAGCTACAACGCTTCTACCCGGCCGCAGACATCAATCATTGGAACCTGGTGCCCGCCGGTCAGCGCGCCCAACTGGTAACCCCCGACCGACGTCACATTGGTGTACTCCAGCAGGGAACTGAACTCATCGTCGCCGGCGACGGAACAATTGCGGGACTACTCGGGGCGTCCCCCGGGGCCTCGACGGCAGTCCCAATCATGCTCGACCTGCTCCAAACCTGCTTCCCGTCCCAGTGGCAGACCTCCTGGAGCGACGTCGTGAACAGTGCTATCCCCGGAAATGCCCCCGGTATGAATTGGAACGCCAGCACCGTCGACGAGTCGAGCACTTCAACTTCTACTGCACTGGATCTGGGAAGAAAGAGTCCCAAGCAAAAATAAAGAGTTTAGGCTGGCCTATGCGCTTCAGTTTCAAATCTCGGCCCCGAAAGCGTCCCAACTCAAGGGATTAGCACGGTCAAAATCCCATATCAGCTCTTGCGCGGCAGAACGGACGTCCAACGGCAGCAAGCCCTCCCCTGAAGTACGGCTATCTCGGCGAGCGATTACGCCGGCGAGCAGGTCTGTCTGTTGCTGCAATCTGTCTTTGCCGTCACGGAGGTAGTAGTCGATGACCATCGGGTTCTGGGCCGCCAGCAGATCAAGGCGGTTCAGACCCACCCAATGGCACGGAAAACTGACAGGAGCCGTCATCTTGGCGAACCACTCCTCGTTCGCCGGCGTGGGATCGAGAGGCATCACAAGGAAACCACGACGAGATCTTCCATTGCTTGTCGTCGGCAGTCTTCAGCACCTTGTTGAATGACGCCTTGATCTGGCGCTTCTGCGAGCTCGTCAAGTTCTCTGCGAACTTCTTTACTTGGTACACGTCGCGGAGCTTGCGGTCGTCGGACAGCGGAACGAACACGTCGACCCCGCCGTCCCCTTGGCCTGGCCGGACTCGCCACGCATTTGGATACTCGGTGCACAACAGCATTGCAACGACGGCCTCAACTCCATCACCGCTCAGTCTGGTCCACTCGACACGCCCCATGTTGACAGCTTCCCAGTTCGGCGGAGTTGGCAGTGCTGCTACGTGAGTCGCCGAGCCTCAGATCCAAGGAACTGGGACGGTCACTGCAGCACTTGCCCAGCAGGGGCTACCTTCGGTTTATGGAGAAAGAGGATCGGTGTGCACGGGTCCTATGCAGTCGCCTGTCCTGGCGGAGCCTCCAATCTCTCCACATCCGCGATGAGTTCAGCTACTGACTGGTAGCGCTGATCGAGGTTGTTGTCGGCGCACTTATGGATAATGCGCCCCACCTCGTCGGTCCCAGGTGGGAGGGACTCCCGACCCTGGAAGATGTACGCGAGAACGTGGCCGATCGAATACATCTCGTTCACTACCGCGTAGTCCCTGAAGTTGCTGAGCATGGGGTCGCGGATTGTGCCCTTCATCTCAGTTTGAGTGCGAGTGAACTCGCTCGAGCCGGCCTTCACTAGTCCGAAGTCTGAAAGCTTCACCAGAACTGCGCCTGCGGCGAAGACTTTAAGCAGGATGTTCTGAAGGCTAATGTCCCGATGTAGCAGTTTCTGGTGGTGCAAGTAGTTGATCCCGTAGAGGAATTGGAGGGCGATGCGCTTGCGGGCGGCGAACGAGATACTGGCGTTCTTTCTGCGGATGTAGTCCCGCAGGGTAGTGTCGCAGTACTCCATTCGGTACTCATTGCGGGTCTCGTCATAGTGGTAGACCTCCACCACGTAGGGGAAGCTCAGCGTCTTTAAGACCTCGAACTCCTGCTTAAAGCGTTCGAGATCCCGCTCGTCGAGGTCCTTCTTTGCTCGCTTCAAAGCGAACTTGATTCCGTAGTCAGGATCGACGTAAGAATACACGTGGGCGAAGGATCCGCTGCCCTCCATCTTTAGGTCGAGGGTTTCTTGGCGCTTCTTCAACGTTACCCTTCTGCCCACGCGGGTCAGCACCGGTTCGTAGGCAATGACTTCAATTGACTCGAACCCCTCCGGCACCGTACTGCCCCCGCTCGGTGAGAGCCACGGCAGACAACGCTCCAATGCAGCCTCGTAGGAGTCGGCTAGCTCAACCTCCACGCCGGCCCGCTTGAGGGTGTGAAGGTCGGCCTCAATCTCTCGGATGAGTGAGAGGAGGTCTCTACTGTCGTCGGCCCAGTAGTGGTGAGTCGTCTCTGCTCTACCGTTGATGGCTGTGAAATGGTCGTTCAACCGCCTGTGAAGTACGGCGAACATGTGACCCCACTCGGGATCGTCGTAGAGGCGTTCGAAGGACTTGGAGGAGGGCACAGCCTCGTACTTCTCCCGGAGATCGGCCAGCATGAACTGCGCCGGATTGGTCATTCGGTCCCCATTCGTTCTGAATTGTGCTGAGCGGTCATCGTCTCACCGCAAGCACGGCCTCACGCTCCTCTTTAGTGACCTTCGTGCGCCGTTCTGCTAGGTGAGGTCCCTTATGTCTGAGATGTATTCCTGCTTGTTCGGCAGACGACGGAGATGATCCGGAGTTCGCTATGTGGGGATCTACTTCGCTGAATCTTCGCGAGTGGGCTCATCGCTCGGCGCGGTTTGGTGCGTTGTGAATCAGCCAATACGAGCGATCCACCTGGCTTGGTACGCAGGTTCTGGCTTTACATAACGTCTGGATACGATACACTCGCGTTTGGTGTCGGCGCTGCCCCCTTCGTCGCGATGGCCGCGGCAAAAGGAGAGTGACAACCCGTCATGCTCACTCAGCGTGTCTACGATACGACCCTTACAACCAAGATGTGATTGATGGCATCAGCCACGGTCCGGCGAACAGAAGATCGCCGGACCGGAGCTAACTCAGTTCCTAAACGGATCCCGCACTAAGAACATCGTTTCGCCAAAGGTCAACGATGTCCGGCCTGAGGACAGCACGTCCAGGAAAACGAGGCCGACTTCCCCGTCCAATCTGTGCGCAGTAGCTGGCGAGGTGGTTGGCGTTTCCAGCTTCCCATCCGTACCGCAGTGCCTGGGAGCGAAGCGCCTCGGCAGGAAGCGTGAATCCTGCATCGTGCAGGGCCAGTAGCACGCTGACGACATCACGCCTCTCGTATCCGGCCCTGATCGAGTTACTGTGGTTAATCGTGAAAGTCAGATGGTCGAGACCTCGGGCAACAATGGGGTCGAGTCCCGCCCTTTCCCAGGAGAGTGATTGCCAATCGTGACCGTCTCCGAGGACCTCTGCGTCCACAGCTCGAACCCATCCCTCAAGGCGGTCGGAATCCCACGGCACTATGCACAAGGCCGTAGGGCGTCCGAACGGAATCTTCGCCAGATCTTCTGTGTACGCCCACATCCCGAGCACGGGTCCCTCGCGCCATCCGGGCGCTGAGCGCCCACGCGACGTCCCAACGGAAACACCGGGCAAGCGCGAGATCGCCTCGAGTTCCGGATTGTCGTCTATCGCGTTCTTCTGGGGGACCCAGAGAAGCATCTGCTGACCGGGCTCCTGTCGCGCGCGTACCCACCGAAAAGCGCGCCCGATTGCCTTCGGGTCCGTCGAACAGCAGTCGGTGACCGCACAAGGGTAAGTGCTCGGGCGCCCGAGCACTACTTGCTCCGCCTGTTGTACGGGGACTGGTTCGTAGGCTTGAGGCTGACGCCGAGATCCGAAGCGTGACTCCGGACTGCGTCTTCCGTGCGTCCAAGCTTGAACGCCATAAGGCGCGTGGGGGTGTTCTGGCTTGCGAGCTTCCGCATCTGCGCGTCGTCGCTGCCAGACCAGGATTTCCCGTGGTTGTTGGGCTGTTTTGCCATGATGTGCTCCCTCCCGAGAGCTCGCGAATACAGACATCATGAGCCAGCGCACCCTGCCCCCCGTCACCCCTGTGCGGGGAGTGGGCGGCCGGGTGCGTTACGGTTTCCGCGCAAGGCTCCAATCTTGTGCAGGCCCCGTCTGTCGGCTCGCCCCGACCGTCGGGGCTCTGCTGTATACGCACATCGGACGAAGCATCGGCATCCTCCAGCGGTTCCAAAGCTGAATTACGTCAATGTCATCACCCGATGTTTTCCACGTTATCCGATGGGTCCGACAGGCCTCGAACGCCTGAAGGCCGTGCTCTCGGCCTGGCTCCGGCCAACTGGAGCACTTGGCCCTGTCAAACGCGATCAGCAAGTACGACATTCACGTGAAACGCCTTGATCACCGGTGCGCTTGGGCCCGACAACGTCTCGGGATGTCGCAGTAGAAGATCGTCTAATGCGACACCATCAGGTGGGGGCCGGAGTGGGTGGGGACGGTGCTGTCATGGCAGAGGCAATCCGGCGAGTGCTGCTGCTGCGCCGAGGGATGCGCAAACGGCGAGGGTGCGAAGTACTGACCATTTCAGTGCGAAGACCAGGATCAGCGCGACGAGGGTGATGGCGGTGCTGACTGGTTGCCAGGTGCCCAGGTTTGGTAGTTCGAGATGGATCGGGCCCCAGTGAAGTGCGGTGGTGGTGGCGAACAGGGTGTGGAAGGCGAAGTAGAGGGCGAGGTTGGCGATCACGCCCACGACGGCGGCGGTGAGGCCGGTCAGCGCTGCGGACAGTGCCTTGTTGTTGCGGAGTTGCTCGATGTAGGGCGCTCCGAGGAAGACGAACACGAAGCACGGGACGAAGGTGACCCAGGTGGTGATTAGGGCTCCGAGGGTTCCTGCGAGCCATGGGTCCATGCCTCCGGGGTTGCGGAAGGCGCCGACGAAGGCCACGAACTGCACGACCATGATCAGCGGTCCGGGTGTGGTTTCGGCCAGGGCGAGTCCGCGGACCATTTCCCCGGGTGCGAGCCAGCCGAACACCTCGACCGCTCGTTGGGCGACGTAGGCCAGGACTGCGTAGGCGCCGCCGAAGGTGACCAGGGCGGTGCCGGTGAAGAACATGCCCTGGGTGGTGAACACGCTGTCGGTGCCTGTGAGGAGGGCGACGGCGAGCAGGGGTAGCCCCCAGACGGCGATGCCGATCGCCAGTACCGTTGCGGAGCGTCGCGCGGTCGGGCGCTCAGTGTGCAGCACGTCGTCAGGGATCAGTGGCGGCGTCTCGTCGGTGTCGGTGGTGCGGGCGGGGGTTTTGCTCTGTAGTGCATCGGGGCGGGCGCGGCCGATGAGCCAGCCGGTGGCGGCGGCGGCGATGATCACGACGGGGAAGGGGATGGAGAATACCGACAGCGCGAGGAACGAGGCGACGGCGAGCAGGACGAGTGCGCGACTGGCCAGGGCTCGGCTGCTGACCCGGTGGACGGCCTGGGCGACGATCGCCACCACGGCCGGTGCCAGGCCGGCGAAGATCGCGGTGACGGCGGTGGTGTCACCGAACGCCACGTAGATGCCGGATAGGGCGAGCATGGCCACCACGCCCGGTAGGACGAAGAGGGTGCCGGCAGCGATGCCGCCCCGGGTGCCGTTGAGGAGCCATCCGGTGTAGATGGCCAGCTGCTGGGCTTCCGGTCCGGGCAGGAGCATGCAGTAGTTGAGGGCGTGCAGGAACCGTTTCTGGCCGATCCACTGCTTCTCGTCGACCAGGGCGCGTTGCATCACGGCGATCTGTCCTGCCGGTCCGCCGAAGGTCTGGAGGCTGATGGCGAACCAGGTGCGCAGTGCGACCCTCAGCGGGATCGCATCCCCGCTCGCCTTCCAGGTTAAAGCGGAGGGCGTCTCGGTGTCGGTGGGGTTATTGGCGGTGCGGTCGCTGGTCATAGAGAGTCCCGGTTCTGAGGATGGGTGGGAGTGATCAAGCGGGTCGCCCGCCGAGCAGGCTCCGACGGTAGTACTCGTACAGGCCGTTGAAGACCGGCGTGGTCACCGCCATCGTGTGGTGGTCGTCGCCGATCAAGGACAGTCCGCGTAGGACCGTGTCCAGGCCAGGTGCTTCAGGGGCCTCGAACCGGTCGTCTTCGAGGTCGGCCTCGTGGATGATCTCGGCGATGCGCCACAGCACGGGGTCAGCCAGGTCGTAGCGACGCAGGATGGTCTCGAACGTGCAGTCGCCGTTGTGGTGGGACAGTTCGACGCCTCGCATGTCGAACGGGGTGGCATCTGCCGGCACGTCGCCGGGTCCGGCCACGAAGATGAACTCGGCCTCGCTGTCGACGAACCGGCTGATCAGCCACGCGCAGGCGGCACGGTCGATATGAATTCCGGCTCGGGTACTCCACTTCACAGCGATTCCTTCATCTGGGTGGTCTCCGCGTTCTGTGGTTCGCGGCTCGCAAGCTGCCGGAGAGCGGTGTGGGCGGCGGCGCGTTCAGCTGGGGGGAAGTAGTCGCGCCTCGTGATCTGCCGCCACTGGTTGCGCAGCCGGCGCAGGCTGCTCAGCCGCTCGTCCTCGGCCGCGTGCAGGGCCGCAGACGCGTGGGCGATGAGGTCGGCGTACTCGGCGGCGCGGGCGTTGCGCATCTGGTCGATCAGGTGGAGTTCCTGGGCCTGGGTGGTGGCCGACGCGATCCAGATCCCGGCCTGACCGCCCCACTCGAGGACCTCGTCGGCCAACCACTCCAGGTGTTCGCGCGACCGGGCGTCATCGGGCAGGGCGACGACGTTGTCCGCGAGCTGCGCCACTCCGAGTTTCTTGAGCTTTCGCCACAGGGTGATCCGAGGTGTGGACGGTTCCCGGGGCAGTCGGTAGCTCAGCAGCACCCACTGGCCGCGCGTCGCGGAGGTCGCATCGTTCACTCGCGAAATGAAACCACGGTTACACCCTAGGCGCCAGCGGTTCATGTCACGCCGGACCTTTCCCACGAGTCGGCGGTGCCAATGTGCAAGAATCTGCGTATGGATGCAGATAAGCAGATATGCGGTCTTGATCCGGACAGTCAGTTCGTCGAGCTGGCTGTAGAGGTGTTCGCGATGTTGGCCGACGCCACCAGGGTGCGGATCATCCTCGCGCTGCGGCAGGCGGGGGAGATGTCGGTGAATCATCTTGCGGATTTGGCGGACAAGACCCCGGCGGCCATCTCGCAGCATCTGGCGAAGCTGCGCTTGGCCCGGATTGTCGAGAGCCGGCAGGAGGGCCAGCGGGTGTTTTACCGTCTGGCCAATGAGCACGCCTCCCAGCTGGTCTCTGACGCGATCTTCCAGGCAGAACATGCCCTCGGGGGCACGCCCCGCCACCATCGGGTCCCGATCGATCAGCCGCCGGTGGTGTCGACAGGACCCCGGTGATGGTGGGGGTTCTTCGCAACCCCACCTACGCCCGGCTGTTCGCCGCGCAGGTGGTGGCGCTGCTGGGGACAGGCTTGCTGACGGTGGCGCTCGGACTACTCGCCTTCGATTTGGCCGGAGGCGATGCCGGCGCGGTGATGGGGACGGCGTTGACCATCAAGATGGTGGCGTATGTGGGTGTGGCGCCGGTGGTGGCGGCGTTGGTGGATCGACTCCCGAAGAAGACCGTCCTGGTGGGTGCGGACCTGGTCCGGTTCGCGGTCGCGTTACTCCTGCCGTTCGTTGAGCAGGTGTGGCAGATCTACGTCCTGGTGTTCGTCTTGCAATCGGCCTCGGCGACGTTCACCCCAGCGTTTCAATCCCTGATCCCGGCAGTGCTCCCGGACGAGCGACAGTACACCCGCGCGTTGTCGCTCTCGCGGCTGGCGTATGACCTCGAGTCGCTGCTGTCGCCGGCTATCGCCGCCGCGATGTTGGCCGTGGTGAGCTTCCATGACCTGTTCGTCGGCACCGCGATCGGGTTCGCCGGATCCATCGTGTTCGTGCTTTTGGCGCACCTGCCGGCGGCATCTGTCACGACCTCCGGGCTGCCGTTCTGGCGCAGGCTCCGCGAAGGGGCCGCGGTGTTCGCCCGCACCAGAGAGCTGTGGTTTCTGATGTGCGCCAACGTGGCCGTGGCCGCGGGTACCGCGCTGGTCCTGGTCAATACCGTGGTCTACGTCCGCGGCGTGTTGGACCGTGATGATTCCGACCTCGGACTCGCCTTGGCGTGCTACGGGTTGGGGTCTCTTCTGGTCGCGGTGGCCACGCCGCGACTCGTCGAACGTCTCGGGGTGATCCGCACGATGGCGGCCGGGATCGCGGTAATCGCGATCTTTCTGACCGTGGCGGTGGCGGTCACCGTTGCAGTGCACTCATCGGGCACGGGGTGGGGATGGCTACTGGGCACGTGGTTCGCGCTCGGCGCGGGCACATCCCTGATCAACACGCCGTCGGCGCGACTTCTCGCCGCCGCCTCCACCGAAAGGAATCGCAATCTGGTCTACACGGCCCAGTTCGCCTTCTCGCACGCCTGCTTCCTCATCACCTACCCCGTCGCGGGCCTGGTGGGCGCATTGAGTCTGACCCTTGCGTCCAGCGCACTCACCGCGATCGCTGCACTCGCCGCCATCGCGGCGGCAGTTGTGGGAATGTCGAACGGCCCAGCCTTACGGCCCAGATAGCAGGGGCGGGCACGCGGGGGACCGCACTGTTGGACCGGGGGTTCTTTCCCTCCCGATGGGATCGGGCTACGCCGGCGGAACGCAAGTATCTCCGCGCTATCGCCGCCACGGGTGAGACCGCGCCTAAGACGTAGTCGTTGTCGATTGCCCAGACCACAGCCGGCCCGTTGCGCGCCGCGGCGATCCGCAAGGGCATCACCGGGTTGTTGTTGCTGCCTGCGTCGGTGGCACCCGGTGGCGGCACCGGTGTGATCGAGGCATTTTTCACGGCGACGTCGGCGATGTGTCTGACCGGGTTGATCGTGGTGGACACTGCGGTGCACCGGTCCGGGTTCGGTCAACTAGTCATCCTAGGCCTGATCCAGGTGGGGGGCCTCGGGATCATGACCATGGCCTCTCTGGTCGGGTTGCTGTTGGCCAACCGGATCGGGCTCAAAGCGCGGCCGGGCACCGCGGCCGAGGCCTGGGCCGCTGACCTCGGTGACGTGCGGGGCATCTGCCTCGTGGGTATTCGCGACCGGCGACTGATGCTCGATAAAGGAGCTTCTCGAGCATCGTGGCAGTGGACCCGCCAGAGCTCTGGCCGGAAGCGGAAGCCCTGGAGGGCCGTTTCGTCTACTGAATCGGTGATGCATCTGATCGAGACTGTCCGGAATCCCGCAAAGGTCAACGACGCTGCGGAGGTCGTCAGCCAACCGTCTCAAGATGCGGTACTCGATCAACTGGCCGTCGGTGATGTCGCCCGTGAGCGGGCTACCTAACAGGTCGGAGCTGACATCGAAGTTGCGTACGAGAAGGCAACTCGGGGGCCGGGAGATGAATCATCTGATGCAATACGCAGACGTTAGCTTGTCATAACATAAGTTATCGGCACTAACATAGTGGCAGGTGGAAGGCCTATTGGGGCCACGGTGTGCTCCAGCTGTGTTTACGGGTGGTCCTGGTCGCCCTCGGTGATCTGGTCCAGGGCGGCGGTGAGATCGTCCTCGCTGGGTAGCGCCTCCTGCTCGGCGGGAGGCAGGCTCGCGTAGCTGAAGGTCGAAACTGCCAGGGGCGCGCCAGCCTGGTTCAGCGCGTAACGGACGACGCGGTCGTTGCGGCTGCCGCAGACGAGGATTCCGACAGTCGGGGCGTGCGCGGTACGGCGCAGGCGGTCCTCGACGAGCGCGACGTAGAACTGCAGCTGTCCGGCGTGTTCGGGCTTGAACTTGCCGGTCTTGAGCTCGACGACGACGTACCGCAATTGCTCGACGTGGAAGAACAGCAGGTCGGCATAGAAGTCCTCGCCCCCGACGTCGAAGTGCACTTGCCTTCCCACGAACGCGAATCCCGGGCCGAGCTCGCGCAGCGTATCGACGATCCGGTCGGTCAGGGACTCCTCGAGCTCGCGTTCGGCGACCTCGCCGGACAGGTCCAGGAAATCAAGGATCAGCGGGTCCTTGGCGATCTGCTGGGCCAGCTCGGAATCGTGCGCAACAAGCTGTTGCGCAAAGTTCGATGGAGCCGCCCCGGTGCGTTCGAGGGCGCTGCTGGCGATCATGTTGGCCAGCACGTTGCGCGACCAGCCGTGCTCGACGGCCGCGGCGGCGTACTTGTCCCGATCGTCCTGAGCGCTGAGCTTGTCCAGCAGGACAGTCACATGCCCCCAGGGCAGGTACGCAACAGGGTGTTGCGCGATTGGCCCGGCGGGCCAGGCGCCGGCGAAGGTCGCCATGTACTGCAGGTTCCGGGCAGAAAGGCCCTTCATCTGGGGGAACTCGGCCCGAAGATCCTCGGCGAGCCTGCGAATCACACCGCTGCCCCACCCGTGCCGGGCGCTCTCCTCGCGCACAGCCCGCCCGAGGGACCAGTACAACTCGATCAGCTGGGTGTTGACCCGTCGCTGCGCCGAGACCTGTGCTCGTCGGACCCTGTCCTTGAGGTCCTCGACGAGGCGCCCATAGTTGGATGGCAGGTCCAGGTCCCGGGAGTTCACCCGCCCATCCTGACAGTCGCACCCCTGAGACCCAGCAAGCTGGTCGGTAAGAGGCTGACGATGGAAGGGATGGCCCGGTCGCAGTGGCCGGGCCATCCCTTATCTCAATCATTGCCAGCTGGAAGAGCCTTCACCGTCTCGCTCAGGACCCAGCCGAGGCCGCCGCCGATGAGGCCGGCACCGATGGCACCTCCGGCCACTATCGGCAGGATCGCCGACGACGCCAGGACGGCGACTCCGGACAGTCCCAGTCCGGTCACGCCGGACGCGATGCCGACAAACTGCCCCGGCAGGCCAATGTGATGTCCGCGAGCGGCAAGCGTAGCGACCATCACGGTCACCGCAATCGCGCAGTACGCGCTCACGCTAAGCGTGAGTCCGATGATTGTCGGATCCATATTCCTTCTCCGTTCGGTTGGTGGTATGTGGGATTGTCCACACGACTCGTGACGCCCCGTTTTGTTCGCCGCCAGACGCCTGGCGTCTCAGTAGCGGTCAGCGCTTGATCCTCGACATGGGCGCGGGCGTCCCCTATGATGGGTAACGGCGGGAACAGAATACGTTTCCGGTTACCCGTTACCGGACACAGAATCTGAAGGGGCGCCATGTCGTCGTCGGAGAAGATCGCTCACGCCTATGGCGTACTCGTCGCGCGTGGGGACAAGGTCACCGTGCGGGCGGTGCAGAAACAAGCGGGGGTGCGGATCGGCGAGGTGGCGGCGTGGATGCGCGAGCACGCCGCGGGTGCAGCGGGTGAGGTGCCCGAGGCCCCGGACTTGTCGGAGGCGATGTCGGCGATGGTGGCCTCGGTGTGGGCGGCGGCGTGGAAGCGCGCTGCCGAGCAGGCAGACGAGGCCACCGCGGTGGCACTCGATGCCGCGCGCGCGGGCGAGGCCGACGCTCTCGCCGCGGCGGAGACGGCTACGGCGCAGCGAGCAGACGCCGACGCGGCCAGAGAGGCGGCGGTCCGGGACGCCGAGCAGTTGCGCTCCGAACTGGCCCAGGTTCGCCAGCAGCTCGAGAAGGTGCAGCGTGAGGCAGAGCAGGCGCGCGTCCAGGCCGAGGAGGCTGACCGCGGGCGTGTGCGGGCCGAGGCCACTTCGGACACCTTGCGTGAACTGTTGGACGCGTTTCGTTCCTCCGGGCAGGCCGACGAGGACAAGTAGCGAGCCGCACTGGGGTGGCCTTGTCGTGTCGGACCGGGCGAGCACACTGACCGAACAGGACAGGCAATGACCAAGTGGCTCGGACCTGCGTCAGGTGCGGTCGGCACGTAGCGGGACGAACGCCAACACGGGAGGGGTGTCATGTGGGATCTACAGACCGCGATACAAGCCGTGGCGATGGTCGCGGTGGCATCACTTCTGGTGCCGCCGCTGGCACGCGGCATCGGAGGCATCTGCGCCGTGATCGGATTCTGTGGCGTGACCCAGTCGAGCTCTTGGGCGCCGACGGTGATGGCGCTGGGGATAGTGGCGTGGTTTATCGGGCACTGGTCATTCGCCGTGCGCCACGATGTGCATTACCGGTCGCGTCTGGCGCTGGTGGTGATCGACAAGACGCCGCTGAAATGGACGATTCCGCGCTACTGGCAGTTGCGCCGCGCGCGAGGCCTTGCGGCAGCCCGCTGACACTTCCCACCCGACCGATACAGCAATGGCCCCACCGCTTTGGTGGGGCCATTGCTGTAGGTTTTGTAGACGATTCTAGAACAGTGGCGGCTCGTCTAGGGGTGCGGTGTTGCCGCAGGCGTGGGCGTAAGCCTTGGGGTTCCAGCCGCCGGAGACCGCCTCGCGGACCGCGAGGGACCGGGCGTGCCGGTCGTGGCGTTCGGTGGTGTTTCGGATGATGCCGGTGCGTCCGCAGGCGACCGCGTAGAGCAGGTTCGCCGATTGGGTTGAGGCGATGAGGTGGCCGGGGTCCACGCGCACGCACAAGGGTTCGTTGCAGCGGTGCTCACCGATCGCCCCGTCGGTTAGTTCGCCGGCGATCAGGAGGGCGAAGCGGTGCGCGTACTCGGTTCTGCTGACGCCGTCTCGTCGCCAGCTGATGACTGGTAACCCGCAGGTATTCGGTATGTGTCCAATTGGCTTACTTGGGGCCGGTTAGGCCCAGGGGGCTCGGATCGCGCTGATCCTGAGGCACGTGCTTCGGATTGATCTGCTCAGGATATTCGTGCGATCAGGAGTTAATTCAAGCCCAGCCAGCGTGGCGATGTCGTCAGCAACTTGCTGAACGGTCCGGTTCGTAGTGTCGAGGTGGCTGGCGAACGCTGGGGCGGAGAGGACTCTAATTGCGGTTTCGGATTGACGCTGGGCGTAAGAAGCGATGACATCTCCGCGCGTGCGCAATCGGCGTTGAAGTTCTCCGAGTCCAGTCATCAGGGTGACATGGAGCACTCGGTGTTCCGCTTGACGGACGGGATCGAGCAGTCGGGTCAGCGTTGCTGTATCGGTTACGGTTTGAGGAGCGATGACCGTTCCGCCAGTGCGGTCCAGAATGTCGATCATTGTCGAGCTCGTTGCGGTTATCCAGGCGTCGAGGCTGCGATAGTCCGGGCGTGCGGTTCGCGGGTACATGCGGCGCAAGCCGAAGCCGACATGCTCCGGATCTGCGAGCTGGGCCGCTGGTAGTCTTCGTGTCAGATTTGCAGCGGTGTGGGTCTTCCCGCTGCCATGAGGACCGTTGATCCAGATTAGCGTGCCTTTTGCCCGGTCAGTCATAAGTTGCACACTACTGACCGGAGTTCCCCGGTCTTGGAAACCCGGGTCAGCGCTGGTGGGGGTTTTCTCTGTTGTGGAGTCACCATAAAGCCAAGGGCTCGCCGACAGCGAAGGCGCTCTTGATGCGTTCGTCGATCACGTTCGCTGGTTGATGCGCGGACAGTGCGGTGCGGATGGTGTCGGCGATGGCGCGGGAGAGACCGGCGGGGCCGCGGGTGTCGGCCAGGGGGGCTGCCCGGGCTGTGTCGGCGGGCGAGTGAGCTGTCCCGGTTTTCTCGGACAGGTGTTGTGTGGTGATCATGCCGCGGCGGCGGCGGTCTCGGAACGGTTCTCGTAGTCGACGGGGCTGACGTAGCCGAGCGCCGAGTGGCGACGCCTGGGGTTGTACCAGGACTCGATCCATTCGAAGATCGCCTGTGTCAGCTCGGCACGGGTGGCCCAGGAGCGGCGGTCGAGCAGTTCGATCTGCATCGATCCGAAAAATGACTCCATGAGCGAGTTGTCGTAGGCTTATCCGGCTAATCGGGGGCCTGATGGTCCGTTGGCCGGATAACGCAGTCAGCGGCGCATGCGGCGGAGTTGCTCGTCGTGGCGTCGCACTGCTTCTGCGAGGGTGTTGACCGCGGTTCGCAGCGTCGTGAGCTCATCGGTGAGCGCGGTCATCGGAGTTTCGGGATGCTTGTGGTGCTCGATGATGCTGCGCAGTACGGTGCTGCGATAGATCGTTGAGCGGCTAAGTCCGGTGGCGGCTGCGATCGCGACGATAGTGACCGGCCTGCCTTCGTGGGCCAGGTCTGTGCAGGCGCGTTCGACGAGGTTGATCTTGTCGCGGGCGGTCATCCTGCAGCGGCTTCCGTGTCGGCGATGAGCGCATCGAGGCGGTCCAGGAGCTTGTGGTGACGGTCGGCTTCGTCGATCCACCCTCGGCTTTCGGCGTCGCGGGCAAGTGCTTCGGCGTCGATGCGTTGGGCCGCCAGGATCGGCAGTGATGAAGGCTCGGTGCGGTAGCTGGGGCAGTGACCGCACCGGTGACCGCGCCGCAGCACCAGGTCGGCATGCACCCTCCGGACGCCGTAGGTGCCCCGACTCGCGGCATAGATGTCGATGATCTCGTTCGGCAGATGCGCGTCGGTGATCTCGCGTTCCGTCGGCGGACGCACGGCTATCGCGTCGTAGTACGACGATCGCGGTACCTGCAGGACCCGGCAGACCACCGCCACGGGGAACCCGTCGGCGGCGAGGTCATGGATCAGCCGGGCCACTATTTTGGGAGCACGTTCTCTCGGGCGAAGTACGCCGAGGCTCGTTTGAGGATCTCGATCTCCATCGCCTGGACACGGTTCTCACGGCGTAGACGCGCCAGTTCCGCACGCTCGTCGCTCGTCAGACCGGACTTATGCCCCTCGTCGACGTCGGCCTGGTCCATCCACCGGCGCAGACAGGACTCGCTGATCCCCAGGTCCCGGGCGATCTCGGCGATCGGTTTCTCCCGCAGACGAGCAAGCTCAACAGCTCGGCGCCGAAATTCCGGCGGCTTGGCAGCAGGCATCCTGGACTCCCTCCCGAAGCGATCATCCGCCTCAGATCCGGTGTCCGAAACCCCCGGGACAGCTCAGGAGCCGAGCGCGAGGTCGAGAGGGGGCGGTCAAATGGAGGTCGCCACCGATAACGCAGTACTGTCAGCGCCTCGCGAGCGTCTCGATATGGCCGGAGTGAGCGCCACCGCTCGGGACCAACCCGAGGAGCCTGTCTCACCCTCTGCGCTTTACTGGGCGAATGCACTGGTGCGATGATCCTCCGATGGCATCACCCCAGGGCTTCCTCAGTGAGGAACACCAGCAGCGTTGGGTGCGCGCGACCTACTCAATCCGGGCGTGCGAACT
This sequence comes from Dietzia sp. WMMA184, assembly GCF_002441635.1. Classification (NCBI taxonomy): domain Bacteria; kingdom Bacillati; phylum Actinomycetota; class Actinomycetes; order Mycobacteriales; family Dietziaceae; genus Dietzia; species Dietzia sp. WMMA184. The sequence continues at coordinate 106,807 of NZ_NXEI01000004.1, forward strand.
CGCTCTGGACGGTGCGGTCGATCCGATCCCCGCCAGCCTCCTCGCGTGCGCCGATGCGTTGTACCCGTGGGAAAAGGTGTCGGCGTGGTCGCACAATTACCTGTGCGCGGGCATCGAGCACATGCTGCTGTGGGCCGACCTGGTGGCGCCGTACTCGTTCGACGAAGCCCATGTTAATAATGTGCGATACCGGCCGTACTTGCTCATGGGCAGGGCCGGTCTTGAGTCTGGAGCACATGCGGTCTGGCTGCTGGCCGATGTTGACGACCCACGTGAGTGCGTGCGTCGGCTACTGCGGATGATGTACAAGGACTTCGGGTACGAGCGCAAGGCACAGCTGGCTGGGGGATACCCTGTCGAGCGCATTGACCAGCGGATGGCTGACACCGTGCAGCGCGCCGGCGACCTCGGAGCTGGTGCCTCACCGAAGGACAAACCGCCTGGATACGAGGGGCTTGTTCGCCAGGCGGCGGAAACGGTCGGCGGTGACGCCGACCGTTGGTCGTTCCTATGGAACGCGGCCAGCGGAGCGGGGCACGGTCAAAACTGGTTCGGCATGGTCGGCTACGACGTCGAGATCGGTGAGGAGTACGAGCCTGGCCATTTTCGCAGCACACGGATGCCGGACCCCGTCTTCATCACAGAGGTTGTAGAGGCCGCTGCCGCCACCTTGCAATGGGGTGTCCTGCGGTGGCTTCACCTCGCCGGTTACCCGCTGACTCGACTTACTGAGTCGGCTCTGCGTGTGCATGAACGCATGCCGAAAAAGGCCTGAACGACACCTTCCGGCCGACTATCAACAGGGGTGTGAGAGAGCATCGGCATCCGTTGATGTTTTCAGGACAGGATGTCTGCAGCGCGAAGTAGGATCTCGCCGGTGCGGGCCGCGTGTTGCTTCTTCCGACGTAGCAGCTCGTCTAGCAGGATCTTCCCGTCGAGCACCATCGCCAAGTCGTAACCCTCTGCGAGCAGTAACAATCGTCGGCCACCTTCTCCGCTCAGAGCCACGGCGTTGGGCTGGAAGCCACTGATGGAGAGAAACAACCCAAGGGTGTTGTCCAGCTTGCGACGCACTTTTTCTGCGAAAATCGACAGGTCGGAAGTGGTGCTCAGCTCCTGCGTCCATTTTGCCTCCAGGAGGTAGTCGGTTCCTTCGAACGTGAAGGCGCCGTCGATCTGTTCCCCTTGAATGCGGAACGGTCCCTTTACGTCGATGTCGTATAGGGCAAAGAGCCGATTGAGCAGGTTTTCCAGGGCATAGCCACGCGCCTGCGCTTGCTGGGAGTGCATAGAAATGAACTCGGCGTTCAGCTCCGATGTCTCACGTGCGAGCGCCTGTTTCTGCTCGGCGCGCTCCTGGTCAAGGCGGCGACGTTGCGCTGCCGCCTCTGCTTCCGACCGCATAGCGCGGTACGGTCCGACCATGTCCTGAAGGACTCTGAGTGCCGCGATTGCGGACTCATACTTGGCGGCACCGTCATCGAGCCGCTTCAGTGAGGAAGGATCGATCTCAGCTGTTGCCAAGATCAGCGCGACTAGGGTGTCGAAGTACCGGTGCTGGTTGTCAGCGAGCGTAGTGACTAGTTGACGGACGATGGCTCTCTTATACGAACCGCCCCAGTCGAGCTGAGCGATCAGCTCGGGTTCGCCGGTGGCGCTGCGCAGGAATGCTCTCAGATCGTTTTTGAACCAGTAAGCAGTAGCCAAGGCCTCTTGCAGCGGCACAAGCACTGCAGGGGACACCCTCTTCGTAGCCATCAGCACAGTCTAGTTTTATGGGCTGGCGTAGTTCGTCAGAGCTTGCGCACAAAACTGGTGGGTGTCGGCTCGAAGCGGACAAAATCAATGCAATGGGAGCCGGAACCGTGAAGGCAGACGACCGAGCGTGCCTGCCTTCACCCTTGTCATAACGTCTGGTTATCGGTCGGTGCGCCTTGTGGTGACGAGACCCTGTCGGTGGGCGAGGTTGTTGGGTTAGTCCTCTCGGAGAGTTCCCATGTTATTGGGGTTGGCCGGGCACCAAGTTCGTCGTCGCTGCTCTCGCGTCTGATGCCGGCGGTTTGATCAGTGGGTCTCGTCCTAAGGGAGTGCTGACCAGCCTGTCTGGTAACGTCAGCCGCGGAACCGACCGCATCTAGCCGTCCCTTACGGGGATGGGCGGGTGCCAGGGAACCCGGTGAGATTCCGGGACTGGCGCGCAGCGGTGTGGGGTACCGAACCGGCAGGATGCCACTGGACTTTGTCCGGGAAGGCGCCGGGGAGGGTTGATCCCGAGTCCGAATACCTGTCGGTTCCGCGACATCCGAGCGAACCTCGCGCACAGGTTCCGAAGAGACAAGGTCAGACGTGGACTTCACGTATGAGCCCGTCGGCGTGGGAATCAGCACCCTGGCCGAGCGGGCTATCACGACATCACCGGTACCCCACAGATCGCGACCCGATCCCGACGATCCGAACTGGCGCGGTGTCACCGAGCTGTGTGATCCCGCTACTTGGCGGGAGATCGGCCACCAGTACTCGCGCAGTCTGGGGACTGCTCATGCGGCACCCGGGTTGCTGTGTTCGCTTCAGCACTACGCTGGCCGGGCTCTGGGCCTCATGGTCGCGGCGTGGTGCGCGGACGGCACGCTGCTGCATCCGGGTCACGAGCGTTGGTGGGCTCTGATCGATCAGAGTGGTGCCACGCTCGAGGTGTCGCTGCCCGGCACTCCGGTGCTCGGGCGCGAGCAGGATCCCAGCGCATTGGTCGACACTATTCGGTGTCATATGGATGCCCTGGTGGACGCGTGTGGATGCCCTGGTGGACGCGTGCGTCGAGGCCGGCACCGTTACCCGGCGGGCCGTTCTGGGAGGGGTTGCGGCCTCGTGCGCTGGCGCGTTTGGGGCGGCACACCGGACCGCGGGCAGCATGCGGCGCCTCGCGGTTGAGATGGATGCCGATCTGGTGACCCGAGCGTTGTCCGATCGACCTTTGGTGACGATGATCCGGCTGGGTGACCCGCCAATGCTGGTCCACGACCGTCACACGTGCTGTTTGATCCGACTGGGAGCTCAGCGGTCCGAGTGCAACTCGTGCCCCCAGATCCCAGAGGAGCAGCGGCGCGGTCGGCAACAGCGTCGGCGTGAACGCGGCCGGATTGCCACGAGGATTGTCCGATGACCGGCACTGCACTGCGGAGCCGGTCACGGGCGATCGCCGATGACACTTCACCGGCGTTTCGCTCCGCCCGCAGGCTCCCGCCGATCCCACTGGCAATCGTTCTCACTGTGTTGACGGTGGTCAGCGTCGTGAGTTCGGTCGCATTCGGTGCTGAGCACATTCCGGTGGGGGATGTGTGGCGGACGGTGTGGGCGGCCGTGGTCGGGGGTGAAGCTGAGCGTGCACACTCCATCATCATTCTTGACCTGCGGTTGCCTCGTTCGGTGCTTGCCGCGTTGGTGGGGGCGGGTTTGGCTCTGGCCGGGGCGGCGATGCAGACCCTGGTGCGCAATCCGCTCGCCGAGCCGTATCTGCTTGGGGTGTCGGCGGGCGCCGCGGTGGGCGCCACCGCGGTGATCACCCTGGGGTTTCTCGGCGGTCTTGGGGTGTGGGCGCTGTCGGGTGGGGCTCTGCTCGGGGCGTTGGGTGCCACAGTGCTTGTCTACGCGGTGGCCAGTGCCACCGGTGGTCTTACTGCGTTGCGGCTGATCCTGGCCGGGGTGGTGCTCTCGTCGGCGTTCACTGCCGTGTCGTCCTTTCTGGTCTTCATGGCCACCGATTCGCGCTCGGCCGAGACGGTGATGCACTGGATGCTCGGCAGCGTCGCCGGGGCGACCTGGTCGAAGGTGCCTCTAGCAGCTGGTGTTGTGGCGGTGGCCCTCGTGACCGGACTGTTGCTGCATTCGTGGCTCGATGCCTACGCCACAGGTTCGGACACAGCGGCCTCGCTGGGGGTGCCCATCCGTGCTCTGCGGATCGGGCTGTTTCTGTTCCAGGGCTTGCTGGTCGGGGTGCTGGTCGCCGTGGCCGGGGGAGTCGGGTTCGTCGGCCTGATCATCCCGCACGCTGCCCGACTGGTTGTCGGTTCCACTCACCGCGCCATGCTCCCGGTGGCCGCTGCGGCGGGCGCACTGTTCCTGGTGTGGGTGGACGTGGTCTCCCGGGTGGTGGCCGCCCCTCAGGAGATGCCGTTGGGCATCGTCACCGGGATCATCGGCGCCCCGATCTTCCTGCTGCTCATGGGGCGTCGTGCCTACACCTTCGGAAACGCATCATGACCCCGACGAGCGGGGTGCACCTGGTCGCCGACGATTTGACCTGCGCCAGGGGGAAAAGGGTCATCGTCTCCGGTGTCGACCTGGATGTCCCGGCCGGGTCCCGGCTCGCTCTGGTCGGCCCCAACGGTGCGGGAAAATCGACCCTGCTCAGGGTGCTGGCCGGACTGGATGCCCCGGTGTCGGGTTCGGTGACCGTCGACGGGGCCGACGTACACAGGATGCGGTCTCGGCAGCGGGCACGCCTGATCGCTGTTCAAGGCCAGGAGGAAGCTCCCTCGGCTGAGCTCACCCTGGCAGAAGCCGTGGCGCTCGGCCGGACGCCCCACCGCACACCCTGGGCGCTGGGGGAGGAGGGCGAAAAGGACATCGTCCAGCAGGCACTGCAGGCCGTCGGCCTGGCTGGCCGCGGCGAACAGTCCTGCACGCGACTGTCCGGTGGTGAACGCCACCGCGTGGTACTAGCTCGAACACTGGCCCAGCGCACCCCGCTGCTGATGCTTGACGAGCCCACCAATCACCTGGATGCCGCCTGGCGCCTGCGCCTGATGGACGCGCTCGAGGGTCTGCGCTCCACAGTCGTGGCCGCCATCCACGACCTTGACCTGGCCTTGCGCTACTTCGACTCTGTCGCCGTCGTGGACGACGGCCGGATCGTCGCCTACGGACCGCCTCTCCACGTATTCACCGCCGAGCTCCTCGATGAGGTGTTCGGCGTCCACGGCGACATCGTCGCCCACCCACGAACCGGCCGACCGCACCTGCTCATCGGGGACGCGGTCGCCCCTACAGAAAGCAGCACTCACCCATGAACCGTTCGATCATCACGGCAGGACCCGCGCTGGCCGTAACCCTGGCACTTGTTTCCGCATGCGGCTCCGACACCACAGAAACCGCTGTCGGTGACTCCAGAGGGGAGATCACCGTGGTCAACTGCGGTCAGGAGGTTACTTACCCCGAGACTGTGGACGAGTTGTTCGCCTACGACTCGGGAATCATCTCCATCGCCCTGGCGGCTGGAGTCCGCGAGCAGATCACCGCAGTGGCGGCGGCGTCCAAAGACGAGGACCTGCTGCGCCTGGCCTACGGCGAGCAGATTGACGGCCTCAACGAGGTCACTGACACGGGCCCGACCCTGGAGAACGTCGTCGCGGCGCAACCCGACGTCATCTTCGCCGGTTGGAACTATGGGTTCTCCGAATCCCGCGGACTGACCCCGGATGTCCTCGCCGGACACGACATCGGGGTCTACCAGCTTTCCGAGGCATGCCGACAGGCCGAGGGCGAGGTCCAGCGCGGGACCATGGACCCGTGGCAGGCACTCGACTCCGACCTGCGCAACATCGGGACCATTACCGGCAACGCCGAGTCGGGCGCGGCAGCGGCAGACGAGGTGGCCGAGCGGCTGGAGGCGCTGCGTGCCCTGCCCGCCCCGCAGGACAAGCCCACCATCTTCCTCGTCGACAGCACGAGCGACACCATCTTGTCCTCCGGGTCGTTCGGCGGACCCCAGGGGATCATCGACGCCGCAGGTGCGCGCAGCGCCACCGAAGATGTCGCAGATACCTGGACCAGCGTCAGCTGGGAACGCCTCGCCGCCGCAGACCCGGACATGATCGCGTTCGTCGACTACGGCGAACAGACGGTGGAGGACAAGATCGCCGCGCTCAAGGCTCACCCCGCCAGCCGGGACCTCAAAGCTGTGCGCGAGAACCGCTTCGTCAATCTGCCCTACGGCATGTGGGTCTCGAGCCCGCTGAACATCGACGCGGCCGAGACGCTCCGCGCCGTCCTGGAAAAGCACGATCTCGCACCCCAGACAGGCCTCACCCCTGGCCTTGACGTGAGCGCTCTTCGTCTCGGTGGCAACGACTGGCTCTAGTTCTTCAAGGCCGTCGATGGTCGCCGAGAAGGGGGCTCACCTGATCTCAAGAGCACGGTTCGCTCTCGAAAGACCGGGACCCGGGGGGCCATGCCCCTGCCTGCCCTCGCTATGCGATCGGCAGGCAGGGGCGTGTCTTACTTGCTGGTGGCGGGCGTGTTTGCCCTGTTAGTCGCGATGTTTCTTCGTGTGGTCAGTGCCAGGTCGACCGTGATCAGCGCGGACTCGGCCCGCTTGCGGCGCTCGAGCAGCCACTCCGGGAAATAGCTGCCCGAACGCAGCTTCGGAACGGCGACGTCGACGGTCCCGACGCGGGTGTCCAGGGGCCGGTGGCGGTAGCCGTTGCGCCGGTTGGTGCGCTCGGCGGTGCGGGCGTTCCATTCGGCGCCGCACACGCTGTCGGCGTCGGCGGACAGCAGGGCGTTGATCATGGTCTGCAGCAGCTCACGCATCAGATCCGGTGATGCGTCGGAGAGGGCTTGGCCAAGCAGGCCTGCAGGGTCGACAATATGGGGTGCGGTCATCGCGATGACTCCTCGAGAATTCTTTAGACGGTTGACTCGAAGGATCACGCGGTGGCCGCTCGACATCCGTCAACGACACGGATGTCGGAGACGATCTCGGCCACCGAGTTACACCACTCTATGGGGCACTACTACATGAGCCGATCTTAAGCCACGCCCCCCAGCCAGCCTGCCACCGCGTTCGCCGCACCTCGCCCAGTAACCAACCCGGGCCGTGCTACCGGAGGGGCTCGTTTAGTGGACGCCCTGCAAATTGGCTCCGTGCGTATTCGCGCCCGCCGGAGTCTGGCGAAGAGTCCCGCGGAAGTTGTTGGTCGGGCCAGCCGTTCTGAATCCGCGGGAAGCGCCAGCGGCCACACCGTGAAGCGACCCCCGCAGGGCGAAAGGCGCGATAAGTGCCGTGTATGAGAGAGGAGCTTAAGAGGCCCTTCCGGATCCGGAGTGCGTAACAGGGGTTCGCCGGTGATGTGGTGAGGCACAAGATGTAGGGGTCCTGGGGCGTGTGAAGATGCAGGTTCTCACGCCACGCATCGAACACCCCAGGACCCGCTTTGAACGCTACCGCCAGCCTGCTTGCCGACACCATCTGCCGCACCGTTGAGCTCGGGGTGACGATCACCGACGCCGCCGTGTCCGACGAGTTCACGCACCTGTTCTGCGCCCCGGTCACACTGGACCCGGTCTGTGCCGAGTGCGGGATGGCTGGCCGTCTGCGAGACCACGTCCAGCGGAAGGTCACGGATTTACCGATCGTCGGTCATCCCACCAGACTGCACGTACGGGTACCGCGCTTCACCTGCGACAACAACGGCTGCAGCACCAGGATTTTCCAACAACGCATGCCCGCGCTGGCCGAGCCGCGGGCCAAGACCACCCGCCGCTGTACCCGCTGGATCCTGCAGCGTCTGGCTATCGACCGCACCAGTGTGTCCGCCGTGGCCAAGGCGCTGGGGCTGGGGTGGGATCTGGTCAACGATCTCGCGGTCACCGAGACCCGCGCGATGGTCTACGACCAGCCCGGCCACTTCGACGGCGTCCGCATTCTCGGGGTCGATGAGCACAAATGGAAACACGTCCGCGGCGACGGCACGTCCTCATTCGTCACCGTTCTGGTCGACCTCACCCCGGTCGTGGAGGGCACCGGTCCGTCTCGTCTGCTGGACATGGTCCCGGGCCGATCGGCCAAGGTGCTCACCGAGTGGCTCGACGCCCGTGACCAGGCTTTTCGAGACCGGATCAAAGTCGTGACCATGGACGGGTTCGCCGGCTACCACACTGCCGCCGCCAACGCGGTCCCCGAAGCACGCACCGTGATGGATCCGTTCCACGTGGTGCACCTGGCCGCCGACAAGCTCACCGTGTGCCGCCAACGCATCCAGCAGGCCACCACCGGCCACCGGGGCCGCACCGGCGACCCGCTGTACGGCATCCGTAGAACGCTGAACACCCGGTCCGAGCTGCTCACCGACAAGCAGAAGGTCCGCCTGTTCAAAGCGTTCACCGCCCACGATGCGCACGCGGCGGTGGAGGTCACCTACGGCGTCTACCAGCGACTCATCGCCGCCTACGAGGCCTCGGGCAAGCGGGAGGGCAAGATCACCATGTACAAGCTCCTCAAATCGATCCGGGCAGGCGTCCCCAAAGAACTACCGGAGCTCGCGCAACTGGGCCGTTCGCTGTGGAAGCGGCACCGCGAGATACTCGCCTACTTCGACACCGGCGCCTCCAACGGCCCGGTCGAGGCCATCAACGGCCGCCTCGAACACCTCCGCGGAATCGCCCTCGGCTTCCGGAACCTCAAGCACTACATCTTGCGGTCACTGATCCACTCCGGACAGCTCCAGAACCGGATCAATGCACTCTGATTCCGGAAGGGCCGTCAAACCGTTGCTGGTCCGTGCGCTACGGTCGATCTGGCCATACGTCTTGGTGGCCAGGCGACAACGGGCTCGGGTAGACGTCCGTCCGAAGAACGTATGAGGGAGTGGAATAAGGGGGCTCGTACAGTGGGGACACAGACAAAACTGCAGCTGAGAGCTCGGGGATCGGGCCGAGCATGGCTGTTGGGCCCGGCCCTAGTCGCGGGTGTGGCCTACCTTGACCCTGGAAATGTTGCCGTCAACATGTCTGCCGGGGCTCAGTTCGGGTACTTGTTGGTATGGGTGCTTGTTGCGGCGAACGCAGCGGCGTGGCTGGTCCAGTACCTTTCGGCCAAGCTCGGGTTGGTTACTGGGTCGAGCATGGCTGAGCTTCTCGGTCAGCGCATCGCCAACCGGGCATGGCGTGTCCTGTATGGGTTGCAGGCCCAATGCGTCGCGATCGCTACCGATGTCGCTGAAGTCATCGGGGGCGCCGTCGCGCTGTGGATCTTGTTCGATGTCCCCCTTGTTGCCGGTGCTGTTATCACGGGAGTCATCTCCACAGGGCTTCTCTTGCTGCAAGCTCAACGTGGAGCAAGAACGTTTGAGTTCGCGATTATCGGCCTTATGCTCGTGATCGTCATCGGGTTCTGTTACGGCCTGTTCATTGCTCCGCCCGAGCCTGGTGCAGTACTAGGTGGCATGATCCCCCGCTTCGACGGCGCCCAATCGGTGTTGCTGGCAGCAAGTATTCTCGGGGCAACGGTCATGCCGCACGCAATCTACGCGCACTCCTCACTCGCCCGTGACAGGTTCGGTACAGAGAGGACCTACCCGCTTTCCCGGTTAATCAGGGCAACCCGGGTAGATGTGACTATCGCGTTGACGATCGCCGGGTCAGTGAACCTAGTGATGCTGCTTGTGGCGGCATCGGTGCTCCCCGGAGTGGCGGGCACTGAGACTATTGAAGGGGCTCACGCTGCGATCGAGAACACCCTCGGCACGACAGCCAGTCTTATGTTCGCAATCGCGCTATTGGCTTCAGGGCTCGCATCAACTGCCGTTGGCGCCTACGCGGGCAGCGACATCATGGGGGGGCTGTTTCGTACCCGGATGAAACTCCTCACCCGCAGGCTCATCACCATTATCCCATCCATTATTGTGCTAGCAGCCGGGGTTGATCCCACGTACGCGCTGATTCTGAGCCAGGTAATTCTGTCGTTTGGCATCCCGTTTGCGCTGGTGCCATTGGTGTGGCTCACTTCCCGAAAATCCCTCATGGGCGCCTCGGTCAATGCGCGCGAAACAACATTACTGGGCTGGGCGATCGCTGCTGTAATCATTGCTTTGAATGTCGCGCTGGTGGCTCTCGAGACGGGAATTGCCTGAGTTACACCACCCTATGGTGCACCATAGTTGCTGCGGCATGTTGCACCGTCCGGAGGGGCTCCGCGTGGTGCGAACGCGTGGTATGAAACACGAGTCTCGACAACGGTCCGCAGGTGGCGACCTGCTCCACCATTCCGTCATTTCCCTGCGGTCAAGGTGGCGCAAGCAACGAAGCGCAGGCCCGAGATCCACCCACGCGCAGGTCGCGCTGGGGTTGACCGATACGAATGTGGGGAACGGTTCGGTGGGGTACAGAGTTCGCACAATCTACAACTCGGCACCGTTAGCTTGTCATAAGATAAATTATCGGCGTTAACATGCCCGCTGGTTGGAGGGTCTTTGATGTCGCATGGCGGCAAGGGTGATCATCGACGTACTTCGTGCGACTCGTTCGGTCTGAGCCTTAGTTGGCGGCGGAGTAGGCGTCCATGACGTCGGCGGGGATGCGTCCGCGGTCGGAGACGTCGTAGCCGTTGGCCCTGGCCCATTCGCGAATGGCCTTGGTGTCGGCGGAGGGGGTCTTGGTGGTGGCCTTGCGCGCGGTCTTGGCGTTCTTTCCTGTCACGCGGTGGCCGGCCTCGAGGTACGGCGTGATGGCGTCGCGAAATGCCTGGGCATTGTCGTCGCTGAGGTCGATTGAATACTCCTTGCCCTCGAAAGCGAACGAGATGGTGTTCGCGTGCTCTCCGAGATCGGTCCCGTCGATGTCGTCGAGGTACCTGACCTGAAACTTTTGAGCCATCGCTGATCCTTCGTGTTTCGGTGTTGTGTTCTGTGCAGGGTTGCAGGATGCGCCCGGGCGCGAAAGCGAAACGCGGGCACATGTCCTTTTCGCTGCCGACCAGCTCGCGGATGGAAAGGGCAGAGGAGTTCTAGCTTGTGGGGGCGCTTTATCCGTAGTGGTAGCGGCAGGTGGCGATACGGACTTCGGTGTCGGTGACTTTGTAGACGAGTCGGTGCTCGTCGGTGATGCGTCTGGACCAGTATCCGGCGAAGTCGTATTTGAGGGGTTCGGGTTTGCCGATTCCCTCGTTGCCATTGCGGGTGATGTCCTGCAGGAGCAGGTTGATGCGCTTGAGGATCTTGCGGTCCTGTTGTTGCCACCAGAGGTAGTCCTGCCAGGCGTTGTCGTCCCAGACGAGTAGCACGTCAGTCGGCGTCGAGCAGGTCGCGCGCCTGTCCGCGGCCGGACTCGAGCCGCTCCATCGCATCGAGCAGACGTCGGGCGTTAGCCGGTGATCGCATGAGGTGGGCGGTCTCGCGCAGGGACTCATAGTCGTCAAGGGAGACCATCACCACCGGCTCGTGGCCGGCGCGGGTGATGATGACCTCTTCGCGGTCGTTGGTGACCCCGTCGAGGACCTCGGCGTAGCGGGCCCGGGACTCGGTGTAGCTCATCGTCTTCATCTCAACCCCTCCTGTACGCAAAAGCGTACAGGATGCGGAGTCGGTGCTCCATTGTGGCTACCCGCGTGCGGCGCCTGTGTGCAAAAGCCCGGCCGGATGCCCGGCGCGGGCCTGCCGGTGGCCACGCCGGCCCGTCGGCGCCCTGTGACCGCATCGCGGTCAGGTTCCGGCCCGCTGTCTCGCCCGCGGCTGGGGCCACAGCGGCGTGGCCAGAATCTGGCTCTCCCTCGCCGCGCCGGTGGCCCCCGTCGACGGCCAGCTCGCGCCCGCCCCCGGCCCTGAAAGCGCGGATGGCTGGGCCCTGTCCAGCCTCGGTGGTAACGTGGGTAACGAAACGGGTTACCGGTTACCCGTTACCTGACTTGGAGGGCTGTCATGTCGACGTCGGAGAAGATCGCTCGAGCCTATGGGGTACTCGTTGCACGAGGGGACAAGGTCACCGTGCGCAGCGTGCAGCGCGAAGCGGGGGTACGCATCGGTGAGGTGGCCGCATGGATGCGCGAGCACGCCACCGGCGTTGCCGGGGATGTGCCCGAGGCCCCAGATCTGTCGGAGGCAATGTCGGCGATGGTGGCCTCAGTGTGGGCCGCGGCATGGAAGCGCGCCGCCGAGCAGGCGGACGAGGCGACCGCTGTGGCGCTGGATACAGCCCGCGGCGGCGAGGCCGACGCCCTGGAGGCGGCCGAACAAGCGGAGTCGCAACGCGACGAGGCTGTCGCGGTCCGAGACCGCGCCCTCGCCGAGCTCGAGGCAGTGCGCGGCGAGCTCGAGCAGCTGCGCGGTCAGATCGAGACCGCACGCCAGGACGTCGCGATCGCGCGCGCCAAGGCCGAGGAGTCCGACCGGGCACGGGTCCGGGCGGAGGCCACCTCGGACACCCTGCGGGAGGTCCTGGACTCGCTGCGCGAGACCGCTCGCAAGCCAGGCCGGTCGGATCAGCCGGGCCAGTCAGCCAGCCCGCCAAAGCGCGACGCGCACTGACTGTCGGAGGGGAAAGCCACACTGGCAGCGGATCAGGCCGTGAGGCCCGTGTGGGCGCCGCAGCGGAAGTCGCTAGCGACAGGAGTGTGGAATGTGGGATCTGGAGACCGCGCTGCTGGCTACCGCTGTCGTCGCTGGCGGCGCCTTGGCCTTGCCGCCGGTAGCGCGTGGGGTCGGCGGGTTCTGCGCGGTGGTTGGCATGCTCGGTGCCCTGCAGGGTCGTACGTGGGCGCCCACGGTAGCGGCGCTGGGGCTGTTGGCGTGGTTTGTCGGTCATTGGTCGTTCGCGGTGCGCCACGACGAGCACTACCGGTCGCGGATAGCGCTGTGGGTGATCGATAGGACCCCGCTGCGATGGACGATCCCGCGGTACTGGCAGCTGCGCCGACGAGCAGCGCCCCGCTGACACATCTTGGCCCGGGCCGCCAACGACAGATGGCCCCGCCGTCGGCGAGGCCATCTCTTGGGGCGACTGTACTGCAGCCTTCAGAACAGTGGGGGTGTGTCGAGCGGTGCGGCGTTGCCGGATGCCCGTGCGTAGGCGACCGGGTCCCAGCCGTCTGCCACGGCGTCGCGGACGGCCAGTGAGCGGGCCTGGCGATCGTGGCGCTCGGCCAGGCTGCGGATGATCCCGGTGCGGCCACAGGCCACCGCGTAGAGCAGGTTCGCCGACTGAGTGGAGGCGATGAGATGTCCTGGATCGACGCGCACGCACAGCGGTTCGTTGCAGCGGTGCTCGCCAATCGCACCGGCGTCGAGTTCGCCGGCGATGACAAGTGCGAAACGGTGGGCGTACTCGGTGCGGCTGACCCCACCTGATCGCCAACTGATGACCGGCAACCGGTAGGTATTCGAAGTAGGTGCAATACAGGCCGTCCCCGGCGAGTGCAGAACGCTGCCCACCTCAAAGCAGAGGGGCTCTGGCCACCATGGAAACCCTCAGTTTTCAACAGTTCGTTGACAACACGATGTTGGCATTGTCATGGTTGCGGCATGAGCCCTGTCATTCCGAACGAATTCGATGAGCTGAATGAGGTGGACTCCGCGCGGCAACGGCTGGGCAAGTCCGGTGCCGACCAGCTGCCTCCGCTCCCCTGGCTGCCGCCAGGAGCCATGCCCGACGATGTGACCTTGCTGCGGTTTGCCATGTGGCGAGCGAACTCAGCAGTTGGCGATGCTTCTCACGATGATCTTCGTGCGGCTCTGACACTTCTAGAGTCGGCACGAGCTGACCTCGATGCGCTCGAAGCAGGTTTGATGTTGATCGCGAGGGCAGAGGGACTGACCTGGCCCGAAATCGCCAAGCAGCTGGGAGTGAAATCTCCGCAGGCAGCTCAGCAGCGCTTTCAGCGGGTGTCGACTCGCGCCCAGGCCGACGACGTCGTGGAGCAACCAGAATGACAGCTGAACGATCCGATTCGTGGCAGTCCCGAGAAGAGTTGCTGGTGCTTCACGGGGTCCGCCTCGCCGGGTTCGCGGACACTGAGGCGGTCGCTGACCGCGTCGACCTGCCAGTCAGCATCGTCGGTGACACTCTCTGCGTCCTCAACAGGCAGTATCTGATTGAGCGTATGACGTTCGCTGACTCCGGTGGCTGGATTCTTACCGAAGCGGGCAAGTGCCGCGACGGCGAACTGCTACAGGAAGAACTTGAGGCGTCCGGCGCGCGACTCGTCCTCCAAGCCACGGCTGACAACTTTGAGACCAGCGTCAATCCCCGCCTCGTCCGGGCTGTGACCGACTGGCAGCTTCGCTCTTCCGCTGAGCGTACGGAGCGCGGAGTCGAGGTGCTGCTGGAGCTGACGGCCTTAGCCGATGCTCTCAGCGACCTCATGGCAGGCCTGGTTGGCCGGCTGCCGCGGTTCAGCCGGTACCCGCGGCAGTTCTCGGCGGCCTTGCACAAGGCTCGCGCGGGTGACCATCAGTGGGTGGCCGGCGTGGGCCGCCTCTCCTGCCACATCGTGTGGGCAGAACTCCATGAGGACCTGCTGTCCAGTCTTGGCCGCGACCGTTCCGCGGAACCCCATCAAGGAGGACGGTAATGGCCGCTCGCACTATCTATCTCGTGCGCCACGGGGCAGCCGACGCCTGGGGCCAGTTGACCGACGAGGGCCGGGCACAGTCCCGATTGATCGGCCAGCGACTCGCCCGTTTGCCCATCGACGTCGTGTGGCATTCCCCGCTGCCACGGGCAGTCGAGAGTGCCCGGATCATCGCAGCCGAGATGCCGCGCGTCCTGGTCGACGAGGCTGCCGAACTCGTCGACCATGTCCCGTTCGTCCCTGACCGCGAATACCTCTCACCCTCATGGGTGGGATTCTTCGACGGCTATGACCGCAGCGAAGCCGATGCCGGTCGAAGGACCGCAGACGGCCTGGCGGCACGGTTCGGCACGCCGAACACGCGGGCACAGCGCCCGACCCACGAGGTAGCCGTGACCCACGCGTACCCGATCGCCTGGATGGTGCGCGATGCACTCAGTGCCCCACCTGCCCGATGGATGTCGCTGGCCGGTGTCGCTAACACTGGGCTCACGGTGATCGAACACACCGACGGGGAACCCCCTGGCGTGGTGATGGTCAACGACATGTCTCACCTGCCCGCCGAACTGCGGTGGACAGGCTTCGCCGGCGGGAGACAGTTGTGAACATCGTGGACCTCGTCGACGCCGATCACTCGACCGCCGGTGGCAAAGCCGCCCCCTTGGCCGGGCTGACACGGGCTGGCTTCAAAGTACCTACCGGTTTCGTGGTGCCAGCAACCACCTACCGAGGCGCGGCCACGGCACTTGGCCTCACCGAACTCTCCACCGATCACGCCGAAGAGGCTCGATCACGAATCCTGCGCTCTCGCCTCCCGGACGGCGTTGTCGATGACGTCTCCCGGGCGTTGGAGCGCATCACCGACGGGGCGCCGACTGACTACGTGGCCGTGCGTTCATCCTCGATCGCTGAAGACAACGCCCACGCATCTGCCGCAGGACAGCATGACAGCTTCCTCGTCCTGCGCGGAGCCGAGCAGGTATGCCAGGCGATCCTGAAGTGCTGGGCCTCGCTGTGGACCGACCGCGCTGCCGCGTACCGAGCCCGCCAAGCCTGGCAGGCACCAGTCGACATGTCCGTGCTCGTCCAACGGCTCGTAGATGCCAGCGTCTCCGGGATCATGTTCACCGGCACTACCAGCGTGATCGAAGCATCGTGGGGCATCGGAGAACGGCTCGTCGCAGGACACGTCACTCCCGATTCCTGGCGCGTCAAAGACTCTGGCATCGTCGAGCGCCGGCTAGGACTCAAGGCCGAGCGCACCGACCGCTACGACGGGCATCTCGTCACCCGCCCCACATCCGCGGCAGAGCAGAAGGAGCCCTGTCTCACGGACCGCGACGTTCTGCGCTTGCACGCCCTCGGCAAAGAGGTCTCCATCACGTTGGGTGGTCCCAGAGACATCGAATGGGCCATCACGGACGACACGACGTGGGTCCTTCAAGCCCGACCCGTGACCGCAGCCGTCCCTGACTCCACAGCACTGCCCCCGATGGCCTCCGGCAATGCCACCCTCACCGGAGAGCCAGCCAGTCCAGGACTGGCTTCTGGCCCCGTCCGCCTGGTCCGCGGACCGGGCGACTTTCCCAAGGTCAAGCGCGGGGATGTGCTGGTCTGTCGCCACACCGATCCTGCGTGGACTCCGCTGTTCACCATTGCATCGGCAGTGGTGACCGAAATAGGTGGAGTGCTCTCCCACGCAGCGATCGTCGCCAGAGAAGTCGGGATACCCGCCGTACTCTCAGTCCCACGAGCGACCGAACTCCTCACCTCTTCCTCCGTGGTCACCGTCGATGGCAACACTGGCCAGATCTCGCTGTGAAGAGGTCTACTCTCCCGAGCGCACACGATGAGGGCTCGTTTGATGTGGTTACCACAGTGACCAGGGGCGGCCCGCAGCGATGGCGGCGCTGATGCGGTGTTCGATGGTGTGTGCGAGTTCGCCTGCCGCGAGTGCGCTGCGGATGCTCTCAGCGATGGTGCGGGAGAGCCCGTCTGGTCCGCGGGTGTCGGCCAGGGGGCTGCCCGGGCCGTGTCGTCGTGCGAGGTATTCGGTGCGGTTGTCGGTGGCGGTGCCCAGGCGTAGATGGTCGGGGTTGGTGCAGCCGGCGTAGTCGCAGCGGTGGCACAGGATGGGGTCGGTCAGGGCGCTCCAGCCGAGTCGGTCAATGATCCCGTGCGTGAGTTGGTAGGCGTACAGGTGTGCCGGGACGGTGCCGCGGCGGGAGAGCCCGGGAAGGCTGGCTGCGCGGAAGGAGCCGTGCCCGGTGGAGGAAATCGCGCCGATCCAGGGCCAGCATTGGTCAGGGCCGCGGCGGTAGCGCTTGTTCTCGAACCGATGCCGGGTAGCGGGGTCGGTGAGCCAGACCCGCCATAGTGCCGCTGGGGTGCGCACTGGTCGGGGGTCGCCGAGCAGGGAGAGCTGCTGGGTGTCGGTTCCTACGGGTCGGGGGAACAGGGCGGCGGTCATCGGGGCCTCGAGTGTCGGGGAGCTGTTACCGGGTGTGGCGAGGATAGGTGTCGACTCCGACATCAGTCGTGGTCGTCGAGGCGTGCGGCGAGGTAGACGCCTTGGTCGCGGGCGGCAAGGGCTCCCCAGCGCAGGGCCGCGGAGATGGACAGGCCTAGCAAGTCGGCCAGCACGGATGCGGGCAGGTCGGAGGCTAGTGCCAGTAGTGCGCCGCCGCGGGCCGCGCGGGCGTCGAGGCCGAGGTCGCGGCCCAGGAGCTGGGCCAGGCGGCCAGGGCTGAGGTGGGTTGCGTTGCGGCCTGGGAACAGCCAGGTCGGGGTGTTTGTGGGCCGGGGGTCGTCGGTGGGTAGGGGCTGACCTGCGAGGTCACCGATCAAGGCGGCCAACGCTGGTGGCAGCAGAACCGGATGATCGCGAAGTGACAGGTAGGTGTCGCCGCCGTCGGTGGTGATGTCCTCGGCGCTTAGTGCGGCGATGCGGGTGAGGTTCTGGCCGAACAGCAGTACCAGAGCGCCGGCCACGCGCAGGCGTAAGTCGAGTGCGGAGTCGGTGAGACACCGGCGCAGCAGCTGCCAGCGGGTGTGCTCGTCGAGGACGTGCCCGGGAAGTCCATCGGTTCCCAGCCAGGGCACCTCGAGGTCTGTTGTCAGTTCTCGCTTGTTGGTCCAGGTCAGAAAGTCGCGCAGGCGGCGCCGGGTGGTGGTGCCTTGGTCGAGCCAGCAGTCGACGTCTTGCTGAGTGGCCTGGGCGAGGTCGGTGCCGCGGGCGTGGAGCCAGTGCAGGAAGTCGGTGGCGCATCGGATGCGGGTGCGCGCGTACTTTGCTGCGGACGGGCTGTTACCGCGGACGCGGCGCAGGCGGTGGATGACGTGCCAGCTGGCGTAGGGCTGCAGTACGACGGCGATGTGGGGTGGTTGGTCGGCGAGCAGGGTGTCGATCCACGAGTCGAGGTCGTCGACGGTGTTATCGCGTGAGGGCAGGACTTCGATAGCGATCAGAAGCCGCCGCAGATAGCGGGTGCGACCGGTCTGGGGCCTGCAGTCCAGACTCGCGTGGGTTAGCTGTTCGTTGTCAGTGACAAGCTCGGTGAGCAGGGTTAGCCAGCTGCGCCGACTTTCGAGCAGGAGCGCGGTGCGCTGGGGTGAGTACATCTCCAGCAGCAGGGCCCGCACCTGCTCGGTCTGCCCGCGCAGTTGCGGGTGACTGCAGATCAGGAGCTTGTCGATTCTGGTGGCGTTGCGGCAGCCAAGGCAGTCGGTGGTGGTGACCAGAAGATCGATGGCTCCGCAGGAGCGGCAGTACCAGTTTCTGTGCTCTCCCGAGCATGGGCCGCAAATCGGCTGGTCGCGGTTGTCGAGTCCGGCTTGGGGGCGCTGGTGGCCGCAGGAGGCGCAGTCGATCGGGTTTCGGCGTAGCTGGTGGCAGCACGATAGACAGACCGGTCCCAGTGGCAGGGTGATCCGCACCGATCGGGTGAGACCACAGACTGCGCAGCGCTTTTTCGCCGCGGGCGACGCCCGCCGGTGGGGACGTTGCCGTGCGCGGCACGACGAGCAGATCGGTCGCCCGCTGGCTACGCCCCTGTCGCAGGGTTTGACCTCGCCACAAACGGTGCACTCGACGCTCGGTGGGATGTAGCAGCGGTAACAGATCCACTGGTCCGGCCGGGCAGGATCGCGGCGGGCATGCGATGTCGAGCGTCGGCATTGGTGGCAGGTGTGGGGGCGCCTGAGGTGGTAGCAGCGGGAGCAGAGCGGCCCAGCGTCGGTGATTGCGTGGGCCGGCTGATCGGGTCGGCCGCAGGCGCTGCAGGTGTACAGCCTTTTCGGCCCGCAGCTCTGGCACACCGGTTGCCCGTCGATGCGGTAGGCCACAGGCCGGGGTCGGTGGCACCGCGAGCACGGAGGTCGGCGATCGGGGTCCGCGCGCAGACAGCGGGCGCAGAGCACGCCGTCGTCCTCACGAGCTACGGGCACCGAGAGTGTTCCGCATCGCCGGCACGGGGTGCGGCGGGAGGCGTTGTAACAGGACATGCACCAGCGGCCCCCGCCTGGAGCGCAATACCGCAGGCGACGTTCTTGTCCGCAGCCCGCGCAAAGGGGCGGCGTGCTCGTTTCGGTCGGCAGTGCCGCGATCTGGTCGAGCAGTCGGTGCAGTCCTGGCGGCGGGTCCTGCGAGTGAGTGCGGACGGCTTCGGGATGCCGGCGCACGTAGTCGAGTACGCCCTGGAGTTCGTCCGGTAACAGTTCCGTGGCGGTGATCGCGGCGCGGTGTGCTGTCTTGGTGTGGTCGGGGTGGAGGAAGGCGAGCACGGTCGCCAGGGCGGCCGTGGGGTCGGTCATGAGCTTGTGGGTCGGCGGATGGTGGTGCGCCGCACGGGCGGGGCGTGACCTGTCTCGGTGGCGCCGGCGGGTTTGGCCACCGAGACGTCGGCGGTGGTGATTTCGATGAGGTCGGAGGTGTCGACGTCAAGGATGTCGCACAGGGCTGCCAACACGTCCAGGCTCAGGCGTTGAGGGGTGGTGGTGACCATCCGGTAGACCTGTTCGCGGGACAGGTGGATGCCGCGTTCGGCCAGCAGCGGCACGAGGTCGCTGGTGGCGAAGTGTCCGCGTTCGGCCATCAGGGTGCGCAGGTGCCAGGTGTAGCTCATCTTCTTGTTCACGGGCTCTCCCACAGGTCGGGGTGGCGGTTGAGGGATCGGCGCAGCAGGCGGTTGCGGTACTCGTCGGACACGCCGGTGTAGATGGCGGTGGTCGCGGCGTAGGAGTGGCCGACCTGGGTGGAGACGAACCGTTCGGGGTAGTCGAACTCCACCAGGTGGGTGACGTAGGAGTGGCGCAGGCAGTGCAGTTTCAATACCGGGTCCAGGCCTGCCGCGTCGCGGGCGGTGGTGAACGCGTCGTCGATGCGGCGCAGTGAGATGCGATCCGAGCGTTCGGTAACCCACAACGCCGGATGGCCCCGGCATCCGAGTAGCGGCCGAACTTCGGTCCGCCAGTGCTCCAGGACCGGCACGATCCAGTCCATCTCCGGGACAGTGAGCACGGTGCGGCGTTTGGCTGTCCCTCCCCTGCTTGCTTTGCCGAACCGGACGAACAGGGCACCGTAGTCGCGGTAGCACGGGGTGGTCGGGTTGTGTCGCAGGTCGGTCACGTCCAGCCCCCACGCTTCCTGGCGGCGAAGCCCGAACGCGTAGATCATCTTGAGCAGCGCGGCATCACGCTGTGCGGTCAACGCTCCCTTACGCCCGGTCCCTGGGATCGCTTCGGCGCGACCGTCGGCGGCATCGAACAGCGCCTGCACTTCGTCGTAGCTCAGTGGTCGTCGGCCGGGTGCGCCTTCGTAGTCGGTGGTGTGGACGATGGTGTTCCACTCGTGCAAGATCTGCTGCGGCACAGTGTCGAAGAGTTGCTGGCACGTGCCGATCCAGCCGTAGCGGGGATCGGTGATGTAGGTCAGGAACATCCGGATGGTGATCTCGTACATCCGCGCGGTGGACATCGCGATCGGATGCGCCGCTTGTCGGCGGTCGGAGATGAACGCCTCGGCGTCCGTGCATGTCCAGGACCACGGGTACTCGTTGGTGAACACGGCGAAGCGTCGGATCAACGCGAGGCGTACGTCGATGGTCTGAGCTTTCAGGAAGCGGGAACGCTGTTGCATCGCCCAGCCGTCGAGCATCGCCTCGAACACCGCAGGTTTGGCGTCGAGGAATGTCACGCCGTCCGGCAGGACATAGCGTGCGGAACCGGGGAGTTCAGCCCTCATCATCATGTTGTATACGATGCAACATCGAGTCGTTTAATGCAATGGCTAAAGTAGAGGTCAACTGACGCCCATGTGAGCGGGAAGCGCGTTTTGGTGATCGGCCAGCGGGTTCACTATGACGTCGAATAGCCGACCAGATGCAACTCCGCGCGGTTCCTTCCGTAGCCATCGGAGATTGCTCCGGTCCAGATCCAACAGCCGCCGGCGGGCGCTTTGACAACGCGGGACCAGAACGCGGTGATTGCGGCGCTGGTGGGAGGCAGTGTTGGATCATACGGACGCGACCGTCTCACCGACGTGTGGGACCCCGTCCCGAGGTCCATTCCGGGCAAGGGAATGTCGACGCCCCCGGGTCATGGTGGGGGTCAGTGATCGTGGGCACCGTTGTTGTCCGACTGGGAGTCCTCACCGCGAGCGTCTGCGTCGATGGAGGAGTCGGGCGTTGTCTCAGCGGCTTCGCCGTCGGCACGGTCCTTCGCGGCGCGGATCGCGGCGCCGACCTCGCGGGCGGACAGTCCAGTCATCTCGGCCAGATCGGACTGGGCGACGCCGAGGTCCTTCAGCTCGATCAGCGCCTCCCCCAGGGCGGCTTCGGCGTCGGCGCGGGCGTCGATCGCGGAGAACACCGCCACGAGCTTGGACTCGCGCTTGCGCGCCCGATCGAGCTCGTCGGCCATCGCCTGGCGGGCGCGGGCCCGCGCGGTCTGGGAACGCGAATCAGTCTTCGTAGCAGCCATGGCCCAAACCCTAAAGCACGCCTACGACACCCGCGAGCGCCAACCACTCCCCCACCCGACCACCGCGGTGCTCATTACGTCCCCGCCTGAGACGCCACCACCGTGCCCAGCCCCCACACTCGCTCCCGCTTGTTTAAACAGCCACAAACAGCCGCACACAGTAGGCACTTCGAGTGAACGATGGGAACCTGCTGGTCACAGCACCGTGCGCTGTGACGCATAGACGCGCAGATTCGGTCCGCATACGCTGGTGGTGTGATGAGCCTTCGAGCCGTACACGCGGGCACTGGATACCAGTACCTGCTGCGCTCGGTCGCCACTCACGACGCCGACCCGCAGGGCATGGCCCTGTCGGACTACTACGCCGCCAAGGGCACCCCGCCGGGACGGTGGATCGGGCGCGGACTGGACGGTTTGGACTCGGAGAATGCGACCGCGGGGGCGGTCGTCACCGAAGCGCAGATGGCGGCCCTGTATGGCGAGGGCCTGCACCCAGATACCGACCAGATGATGGCCGACGGCCGCGGTCTGTCGTCCTGCAAGCTCGGCCGATCC
>NZ_NXEI01000005.1:0-25619 GCF_002441635.1 Dietzia sp. WMMA184
GTCCCGGGCCGATCGGCCAAGGTGCTCACCGAGTGGCTCGACGCCCGTGACCAGGCTTTTCGAGACCGGATCAAAGTCGTGACCATGGACGGGTTCGCCGGCTACCACACTGCCGCCGCCAACGCGGTCCCCGAAGCACGCACCGTGATGGATCCGTTCCACGTGGTGCACCTGGCCGCCGACAAGCTCACCGTGTGCCGCCAACGCATCCAGCAGGCCACCACCGGCCACCGGGGCCGCACCGGCGACCCGCTGTACGGCATCCGTAGAACGCTGAACACCCGGTCCGAGCTGCTCACCGACAAGCAGAAGGTCCGCCTGTTCAAAGCGTTCACCGCCCACGATGCGCACGCGGCGGTGGAGGTCACCTACGGCGTCTACCAGCGACTCATCGCCGCCTACGAGGCCTCGGGCAAGCGGGAGGGCAAGATCACCATGTACAAGCTCCTCAAATCGATCCGGGCAGGCGTCCCCAAAGAACTACCGGAGCTCGCGCAACTGGGCCGTTCGCTGTGGAAGCGGCACCGCGAGATACTCGCCTACTTCGACACCGGCGCCTCCAACGGCCCGGTCGAGGCCATCAACGGCCGCCTCGAACACCTCCGCGGAATCGCCCTCGGCTTCCGGAACCTCAAGCACTACATCTTGCGGTCACTGATCCACTCCGGACAGCTCCAGAACCGGATCAATGCACTCTGATTCCGGAAGGGCCGTCAAACCGTTGCTGGTCCGTGCGCTACGGTCGATCTGGCCATACGTCTTGGTGGCCAGGCGACAACGGGCTCGGGTAGACGTCCGTCCGAAGAACGTATGAGGGAGTGGAATAAGGGGGCTCGTACAGTGGGGACACAGACAAAACTGCAGCTGAGAGCTCGGGGATCGGGCCGAGCATGGCTGTTGGGCCCGGCCCTAGTCGCGGGTGTGGCCTACCTTGACCCTGGAAATGTTGCCGTCAACATGTCTGCCGGGGCTCAGTTCGGGTACTTGTTGGTATGGGTGCTTGTTGCGGCGAACGCAGCGGCGTGGCTGGTCCAGTACCTTTCGGCCAAGCTCGGGTTGGTTACTGGGTCGAGCATGGCTGAGCTTCTCGGTCAGCGCATCGCCAACCGGGCATGGCGTGTCCTGTATGGGTTGCAGGCCCAATGCGTCGCGATCGCTACCGATGTCGCTGAAGTCATCGGGGGCGCCGTCGCGCTGTGGATCTTGTTCGATGTCCCCCTTGTTGCCGGTGCTGTTATCACGGGAGTCATCTCCACAGGGCTTCTCTTGCTGCAAGCTCAACGTGGAGCAAGAACGTTTGAGTTCGCGATTATCGGCCTTATGCTCGTGATCGTCATCGGGTTCTGTTACGGCCTGTTCATTGCTCCGCCCGAGCCTGGTGCAGTACTAGGTGGCATGATCCCCCGCTTCGACGGCGCCCAATCGGTGTTGCTGGCAGCAAGTATTCTCGGGGCAACGGTCATGCCGCACGCAATCTACGCGCACTCCTCACTCGCCCGTGACAGGTTCGGTACAGAGAGGACCTACCCGCTTTCCCGGTTAATCAGGGCAACCCGGGTAGATGTGACTATCGCGTTGACGATCGCCGGGTCAGTGAACCTAGTGATGCTGCTTGTGGCGGCATCGGTGCTCCCCGGAGTGGCGGGCACTGAGACTATTGAAGGGGCTCACGCTGCGATCGAGAACACCCTCGGCACGACAGCCAGTCTTATGTTCGCAATCGCGCTATTGGCTTCAGGGCTCGCATCAACTGCCGTTGGCGCCTACGCGGGCAGCGACATCATGGGGGGCTGTTTCGTACCCGGATGAAACTCCTCACCCGCAGGCTCATCACCATTATCCCATCCATTATTGTGCTAGCAGCCGGGGTTGATCCCACGTACGCGCTGATTCTGAGCCAGGTAATTCTGTCGTTTGGCATCCCGTTTGCGCTGGTGCCATTGGTGTGGCTCACTTCCCGAAAATCCCTCATGGGCGCCTCGGTCAATGCGCGCGAAACAACATTACTGGGCTGGGCGATCGCTGCTGTAATCATTGCTTTGAATGTCGCGCTGGTGGCTCTCGAGACGGGAATTGCCTGAGTTACACCACCCTATGGTGCACCATAGTTGCTGCGGCATGTTGCACCGTCCGGAGGGGCTCCGCGTGGTGCGAACGCGTGGTATGAAACACGAGTCTCGACAACGGTCCGCAGGTGGCGACCTGCTCCACCATTCCGTCATTTCCCTGCGGTCAAGGTGGCGCAAGCAACGAAGCGCAGGCCCGAGATCCACCCACGCGCAGGTCGCGCTGGGGTTGACCGATACGAATGTGGGGAACGGTTCGGTGGGGTACAGAGTTCGCACAATCTACAACTCGGCACCGTTAGCTTGTCATAAGATAAATTATCGGCGTTAACATGCCCGCTGGTTGGAGGGTCTTTGATGTCGCATGGCGGCAAGGGTGATCATCGACGTACTTCGTGCGACTCGTTCGGTCTGAGCCTTAGTTGGCGGCGGAGTAGGCGTCCATGACGTCGGCGGGGATGCGTCCGCGGTCGGAGACGTCGTAGCCGTTGGCCCTGGCCCATTCGCGAATGGCCTTGGTGTCGGCGGAGGGGGTCTTGGTGGTGGCCTTGCGCGCGGTCTTGGCGTTCTTTCCTGTCACGCGGTGGCCGGCCTCGAGGTACGGCGTGATGGCGTCGCGAAATGCCTGGGCATTGTCGTCGCTGAGGTCGATTGAATACTCCTTGCCCTCGAAAGCGAACGAGATGGTGTTCGCGTGCTCTCCGAGATCGGTCCCGTCGATGTCGTCGAGGTACCTGACCTGAAACTTTTGAGCCATCGCTGATCCTTCGTGTTTCGGTGTTGTGTTCTGTGCAGGGTTGCAGGATGCGCCCGGGCGCGAAAGCGAAACGCGGGCACATGTCCTTTTCGCTGCCGACCAGCTCGCGGATGGAAAGGGCAGAGGAGTTCTAGCTTGTGGGGGCGCTTTATCCGTAGTGGTAGCGGCAGGTGGCGATACGGACTTCGGTGTCGGTGACTTTGTAGACGAGTCGGTGCTCGTCGGTGATGCGTCTGGACCAGTATCCGGCGAAGTCGTATTTGAGGGGTTCGGGTTTGCCGATTCCCTCGTTGCCATTGCGGGTGATGTCCTGCAGGAGCAGGTTGATGCGCTTGAGGATCTTGCGGTCCTGTTGTTGCCACCAGAGGTAGTCCTGCCAGGCGTTGTCGTCCCAGACGAGTAGCACGTCAGTCGGCGTCGAGCAGGTCGCGCGCCTGTCCGCGGCCGGACTCGAGCCGCTCCATCGCATCGAGCAGACGTCGGGCGTTAGCCGGTGATCGCATGAGGTGGGCGGTCTCGCGCAGGGACTCATAGTCGTCAAGGGAGACCATCACCACCGGCTCGTGGCCGGCGCGGGTGATGATGACCTCTTCGCGGTCGTTGGTGACCCCGTCGAGGACCTCGGCGTAGCGGGCCCGGGACTCGGTGTAGCTCATCGTCTTCATCTCAACCCCTCCTGTACGCAAAAGCGTACAGGATGCGGAGTCGGTGCTCCATTGTGGCTACCCGCGTGCGGCGCCTGTGTGCAAAAGCCCGGCCGGATGCCCGGCGCGGGCCTGCCGGTGGCCACGCCGGCCCGTCGGCGCCCTGTGACCGCATCGCGGTCAGGTTCCGGCCCGCTGTCTCGCCCGCGGCTGGGGCCACAGCGGCGTGGCCAGAATCTGGCTCTCCCTCGCCGCGCCGGTGGCCCCCGTCGACGGCCAGCTCGCGCCCGCCCCCGGCCCTGAAAGCGCGGATGGCTGGGCCCTGTCCAGCCTCGGTGGTAACGTGGGTAACGAAACGGGTTACCGGTTACCCGTTACCTGACTTGGAGGGCTGTCATGTCGACGTCGGAGAAGATCGCTCGAGCCTATGGGGTACTCGTTGCACGAGGGGACAAGGTCACCGTGCGCAGCGTGCAGCGCGAAGCGGGGGTACGCATCGGTGAGGTGGCCGCATGGATGCGCGAGCACGCCACCGGCGTTGCCGGGGATGTGCCCGAGGCCCCAGATCTGTCGGAGGCAATGTCGGCGATGGTGGCCTCAGTGTGGGCCGCGGCATGGAAGCGCGCCGCCGAGCAGGCGGACGAGGCGACCGCTGTGGCGCTGGATACAGCCCGCGGCGGCGAGGCCGACGCCCTGGAGGCGGCCGAACAAGCGGAGTCGCAACGCGACGAGGCTGTCGCGGTCCGAGACCGCGCCCTCGCCGAGCTCGAGGCAGTGCGCGGCGAGCTCGAGCAGCTGCGCGGTCAGATCGAGACCGCACGCCAGGACGTCGCGATCGCGCGCGCCAAGGCCGAGGAGTCCGACCGGGCACGGGTCCGGGCGGAGGCCACCTCGGACACCCTGCGGGAGGTCCTGGACTCGCTGCGCGAGACCGCTCGCAAGCCAGGCCGGTCGGATCAGCCGGGCCAGTCAGCCAGCCCGCCAAAGCGCGACGCGCACTGACTGTCGGAGGGGAAAGCCACACTGGCAGCGGATCAGGCCGTGAGGCCCGTGTGGGCGCCGCAGCGGAAGTCGCTAGCGACAGGAGTGTGGAATGTGGGATCTGGAGACCGCGCTGCTGGCTACCGCTGTCGTCGCTGGCGGCGCCTTGGCCTTGCCGCCGGTAGCGCGTGGGGTCGGCGGGTTCTGCGCGGTGGTTGGCATGCTCGGTGCCCTGCAGGGTCGTACGTGGGCGCCCACGGTAGCGGCGCTGGGGCTGTTGGCGTGGTTTGTCGGTCATTGGTCGTTCGCGGTGCGCCACGACGAGCACTACCGGTCGCGGATAGCGCTGTGGGTGATCGATAGGACCCCGCTGCGATGGACGATCCCGCGGTACTGGCAGCTGCGCCGACGAGCAGCGCCCCGCTGACACATCTTGGCCCGGGCCGCCAACGACAGATGGCCCCGCCGTCGGCGAGGCCATCTCTTGGGGCGACTGTACTGCAGCCTTCAGAACAGTGGGGGTGTGTCGAGCGGTGCGGCGTTGCCGGATGCCCGTGCGTAGGCGACCGGGTCCCAGCCGTCTGCCACGGCGTCGCGGACGGCCAGTGAGCGGGCCTGGCGATCGTGGCGCTCGGCCAGGCTGCGGATGATCCCGGTGCGGCCACAGGCCACCGCGTAGAGCAGGTTCGCCGACTGAGTGGAGGCGATGAGATGTCCTGGATCGACGCGCACGCACAGCGGTTCGTTGCAGCGGTGCTCGCCAATCGCACCGGCGTCGAGTTCGCCGGCGATGACAAGTGCGAAACGGTGGGCGTACTCGGTGCGGCTGACCCCACCTGATCGCCAACTGATGACCGGCAACCGGTAGGTATTCGAAGTAGGTGCAATACAGGCCGTCCCCGGCGAGTGCAGAACGCTGCCCACCTCAAAGCAGAGGGGCTCTGGCCACCATGGAAACCCTCAGTTTTCAACAGTTCGTTGACAACACGATGTTGGCATTGTCATGGTTGCGGCATGAGCCCTGTCATTCCGAACGAATTCGATGAGCTGAATGAGGTGGACTCCGCGCGGCAACGGCTGGGCAAGTCCGGTGCCGACCAGCTGCCTCCGCTCCCCTGGCTGCCGCCAGGAGCCATGCCCGACGATGTGACCTTGCTGCGGTTTGCCATGTGGCGAGCGAACTCAGCAGTTGGCGATGCTTCTCACGATGATCTTCGTGCGGCTCTGACACTTCTAGAGTCGGCACGAGCTGACCTCGATGCGCTCGAAGCAGGTTTGATGTTGATCGCGAGGGCAGAGGGACTGACCTGGCCCGAAATCGCCAAGCAGCTGGGAGTGAAATCTCCGCAGGCAGCTCAGCAGCGCTTTCAGCGGGTGTCGACTCGCGCCCAGGCCGACGACGTCGTGGAGCAACCAGAATGACAGCTGAACGATCCGATTCGTGGCAGTCCCGAGAAGAGTTGCTGGTGCTTCACGGGGTCCGCCTCGCCGGGTTCGCGGACACTGAGGCGGTCGCTGACCGCGTCGACCTGCCAGTCAGCATCGTCGGTGACACTCTCTGCGTCCTCAACAGGCAGTATCTGATTGAGCGTATGACGTTCGCTGACTCCGGTGGCTGGATTCTTACCGAAGCGGGCAAGTGCCGCGACGGCGAACTGCTACAGGAAGAACTTGAGGCGTCCGGCGCGCGACTCGTCCTCCAAGCCACGGCTGACAACTTTGAGACCAGCGTCAATCCCCGCCTCGTCCGGGCTGTGACCGACTGGCAGCTTCGCTCTTCCGCTGAGCGTACGGAGCGCGGAGTCGAGGTGCTGCTGGAGCTGACGGCCTTAGCCGATGCTCTCAGCGACCTCATGGCAGGCCTGGTTGGCCGGCTGCCGCGGTTCAGCCGGTACCCGCGGCAGTTCTCGGCGGCCTTGCACAAGGCTCGCGCGGGTGACCATCAGTGGGTGGCCGGCGTGGGCCGCCTCTCCTGCCACATCGTGTGGGCAGAACTCCATGAGGACCTGCTGTCCAGTCTTGGCCGCGACCGTTCCGCGGAACCCCATCAAGGAGGACGGTAATGGCCGCTCGCACTATCTATCTCGTGCGCCACGGGGCAGCCGACGCCTGGGGCCAGTTGACCGACGAGGGCCGGGCACAGTCCCGATTGATCGGCCAGCGACTCGCCCGTTTGCCCATCGACGTCGTGTGGCATTCCCCGCTGCCACGGGCAGTCGAGAGTGCCCGGATCATCGCAGCCGAGATGCCGCGCGTCCTGGTCGACGAGGCTGCCGAACTCGTCGACCATGTCCCGTTCGTCCCTGACCGCGAATACCTCTCACCCTCATGGGTGGGATTCTTCGACGGCTATGACCGCAGCGAAGCCGATGCCGGTCGAAGGACCGCAGACGGCCTGGCGGCACGGTTCGGCACGCCGAACACGCGGGCACAGCGCCCGACCCACGAGGTAGCCGTGACCCACGCGTACCCGATCGCCTGGATGGTGCGCGATGCACTCAGTGCCCCACCTGCCCGATGGATGTCGCTGGCCGGTGTCGCTAACACTGGGCTCACGGTGATCGAACACACCGACGGGGAACCCCCTGGCGTGGTGATGGTCAACGACATGTCTCACCTGCCCGCCGAACTGCGGTGGACAGGCTTCGCCGGCGGGAGACAGTTGTGAACATCGTGGACCTCGTCGACGCCGATCACTCGACCGCCGGTGGCAAAGCCGCCCCCTTGGCCGGGCTGACACGGGCTGGCTTCAAAGTACCTACCGGTTTCGTGGTGCCAGCAACCACCTACCGAGGCGCGGCCACGGCACTTGGCCTCACCGAACTCTCCACCGATCACGCCGAAGAGGCTCGATCACGAATCCTGCGCTCTCGCCTCCCGGACGGCGTTGTCGATGACGTCTCCCGGGCGTTGGAGCGCATCACCGACGGGGCGCCGACTGACTACGTGGCCGTGCGTTCATCCTCGATCGCTGAAGACAACGCCCACGCATCTGCCGCAGGACAGCATGACAGCTTCCTCGTCCTGCGCGGAGCCGAGCAGGTATGCCAGGCGATCCTGAAGTGCTGGGCCTCGCTGTGGACCGACCGCGCTGCCGCGTACCGAGCCCGCCAAGCCTGGCAGGCACCAGTCGACATGTCCGTGCTCGTCCAACGGCTCGTAGATGCCAGCGTCTCCGGGATCATGTTCACCGGCACTACCAGCGTGATCGAAGCATCGTGGGGCATCGGAGAACGGCTCGTCGCAGGACACGTCACTCCCGATTCCTGGCGCGTCAAAGACTCTGGCATCGTCGAGCGCCGGCTAGGACTCAAGGCCGAGCGCACCGACCGCTACGACGGGCATCTCGTCACCCGCCCCACATCCGCGGCAGAGCAGAAGGAGCCCTGTCTCACGGACCGCGACGTTCTGCGCTTGCACGCCCTCGGCAAAGAGGTCTCCATCACGTTGGGTGGTCCCAGAGACATCGAATGGGCCATCACGGACGACACGACGTGGGTCCTTCAAGCCCGACCCGTGACCGCAGCCGTCCCTGACTCCACAGCACTGCCCCCGATGGCCTCCGGCAATGCCACCCTCACCGGAGAGCCAGCCAGTCCAGGACTGGCTTCTGGCCCCGTCCGCCTGGTCCGCGGACCGGGCGACTTTCCCAAGGTCAAGCGCGGGGATGTGCTGGTCTGTCGCCACACCGATCCTGCGTGGACTCCGCTGTTCACCATTGCATCGGCAGTGGTGACCGAAATAGGTGGAGTGCTCTCCCACGCAGCGATCGTCGCCAGAGAAGTCGGGATACCCGCCGTACTCTCAGTCCCACGAGCGACCGAACTCCTCACCTCTTCCTCCGTGGTCACCGTCGATGGCAACACTGGCCAGATCTCGCTGTGAAGAGGTCTACTCTCCCGAGCGCACACGATGAGGGCTCGTTTGATGTGGTTACCACAGTGACCAGGGGCGGCCCGCAGCGATGGCGGCGCTGATGCGGTGTTCGATGGTGTGTGCGAGTTCGCCTGCCGCGAGTGCGCTGCGGATGCTCTCAGCGATGGTGCGGGAGAGCCCGTCTGGTCCGCGGGTGTCGGCCAGGGGGCTGCCCGGGCCGTGTCGTCGTGCGAGGTATTCGGTGCGGTTGTCGGTGGCGGTGCCCAGGCGTAGATGGTCGGGGTTGGTGCAGCCGGCGTAGTCGCAGCGGTGGCACAGGATGGGGTCGGTCAGGGCGCTCCAGCCGAGTCGGTCAATGATCCCGTGCGTGAGTTGGTAGGCGTACAGGTGTGCCGGGACGGTGCCGCGGCGGGAGAGCCCGGGAAGGCTGGCTGCGCGGAAGGAGCCGTGCCCGGTGGAGGAAATCGCGCCGATCCAGGGCCAGCATTGGTCAGGGCCGCGGCGGTAGCGCTTGTTCTCGAACCGATGCCGGGTAGCGGGGTCGGTGAGCCAGACCCGCCATAGTGCCGCTGGGGTGCGCACTGGTCGGGGGTCGCCGAGCAGGGAGAGCTGCTGGGTGTCGGTTCCTACGGGTCGGGGGAACAGGGCGGCGGTCATCGGGGCCTCGAGTGTCGGGGAGCTGTTACCGGGTGTGGCGAGGATAGGTGTCGACTCCGACATCAGTCGTGGTCGTCGAGGCGTGCGGCGAGGTAGACGCCTTGGTCGCGGGCGGCAAGGGCTCCCCAGCGCAGGGCCGCGGAGATGGACAGGCCTAGCAAGTCGGCCAGCACGGATGCGGGCAGGTCGGAGGCTAGTGCCAGTAGTGCGCCGCCGCGGGCCGCGCGGGCGTCGAGGCCGAGGTCGCGGCCCAGGAGCTGGGCCAGGCGGCCAGGGCTGAGGTGGGTTGCGTTGCGGCCTGGGAACAGCCAGGTCGGGGTGTTTGTGGGCCGGGGGTCGTCGGTGGGTAGGGGCTGACCTGCGAGGTCACCGATCAAGGCGGCCAACGCTGGTGGCAGCAGAACCGGATGATCGCGAAGTGACAGGTAGGTGTCGCCGCCGTCGGTGGTGATGTCCTCGGCGCTTAGTGCGGCGATGCGGGTGAGGTTCTGGCCGAACAGCAGTACCAGAGCGCCGGCCACGCGCAGGCGTAAGTCGAGTGCGGAGTCGGTGAGACACCGGCGCAGCAGCTGCCAGCGGGTGTGCTCGTCGAGGACGTGCCCGGGAAGTCCATCGGTTCCCAGCCAGGGCACCTCGAGGTCTGTTGTCAGTTCTCGCTTGTTGGTCCAGGTCAGAAAGTCGCGCAGGCGGCGCCGGGTGGTGGTGCCTTGGTCGAGCCAGCAGTCGACGTCTTGCTGAGTGGCCTGGGCGAGGTCGGTGCCGCGGGCGTGGAGCCAGTGCAGGAAGTCGGTGGCGCATCGGATGCGGGTGCGCGCGTACTTTGCTGCGGACGGGCTGTTACCGCGGACGCGGCGCAGGCGGTGGATGACGTGCCAGCTGGCGTAGGGCTGCAGTACGACGGCGATGTGGGGTGGTTGGTCGGCGAGCAGGGTGTCGATCCACGAGTCGAGGTCGTCGACGGTGTTATCGCGTGAGGGCAGGACTTCGATAGCGATCAGAAGCCGCCGCAGATAGCGGGTGCGACCGGTCTGGGGCCTGCAGTCCAGACTCGCGTGGGTTAGCTGTTCGTTGTCAGTGACAAGCTCGGTGAGCAGGGTTAGCCAGCTGCGCCGACTTTCGAGCAGGAGCGCGGTGCGCTGGGGTGAGTACATCTCCAGCAGCAGGGCCCGCACCTGCTCGGTCTGCCCGCGCAGTTGCGGGTGACTGCAGATCAGGAGCTTGTCGATTCTGGTGGCGTTGCGGCAGCCAAGGCAGTCGGTGGTGGTGACCAGAAGATCGATGGCTCCGCAGGAGCGGCAGTACCAGTTTCTGTGCTCTCCCGAGCATGGGCCGCAAATCGGCTGGTCGCGGTTGTCGAGTCCGGCTTGGGGGCGCTGGTGGCCGCAGGAGGCGCAGTCGATCGGGTTTCGGCGTAGCTGGTGGCAGCACGATAGACAGACCGGTCCCAGTGGCAGGGTGATCCGCACCGATCGGGTGAGACCACAGACTGCGCAGCGCTTTTTCGCCGCGGGCGACGCCCGCCGGTGGGGACGTTGCCGTGCGCGGCACGACGAGCAGATCGGTCGCCCGCTGGCTACGCCCCTGTCGCAGGGTTTGACCTCGCCACAAACGGTGCACTCGACGCTCGGTGGGATGTAGCAGCGGTAACAGATCCACTGGTCCGGCCGGGCAGGATCGCGGCGGGCATGCGATGTCGAGCGTCGGCATTGGTGGCAGGTGTGGGGGCGCCTGAGGTGGTAGCAGCGGGAGCAGAGCGGCCCAGCGTCGGTGATTGCGTGGGCCGGCTGATCGGGTCGGCCGCAGGCGCTGCAGGTGTACAGCCTTTTCGGCCCGCAGCTCTGGCACACCGGTTGCCCGTCGATGCGGTAGGCCACAGGCCGGGGTCGGTGGCACCGCGAGCACGGAGGTCGGCGATCGGGGTCCGCGCGCAGACAGCGGGCGCAGAGCACGCCGTCGTCCTCACGAGCTACGGGCACCGAGAGTGTTCCGCATCGCCGGCACGGGGTGCGGCGGGAGGCGTTGTAACAGGACATGCACCAGCGGCCCCCGCCTGGAGCGCAATACCGCAGGCGACGTTCTTGTCCGCAGCCCGCGCAAAGGGGCGGCGTGCTCGTTTCGGTCGGCAGTGCCGCGATCTGGTCGAGCAGTCGGTGCAGTCCTGGCGGCGGGTCCTGCGAGTGAGTGCGGACGGCTTCGGGATGCCGGCGCACGTAGTCGAGTACGCCCTGGAGTTCGTCCGGTAACAGTTCCGTGGCGGTGATCGCGGCGCGGTGTGCTGTCTTGGTGTGGTCGGGGTGGAGGAAGGCGAGCACGGTCGCCAGGGCGGCCGTGGGGTCGGTCATGAGCTTGTGGGTCGGCGGATGGTGGTGCGCCGCACGGGCGGGGCGTGACCTGTCTCGGTGGCGCCGGCGGGTTTGGCCACCGAGACGTCGGCGGTGGTGATTTCGATGAGGTCGGAGGTGTCGACGTCAAGGATGTCGCACAGGGCTGCCAACACGTCCAGGCTCAGGCGTTGAGGGGTGGTGGTGACCATCCGGTAGACCTGTTCGCGGGACAGGTGGATGCCGCGTTCGGCCAGCAGCGGCACGAGGTCGCTGGTGGCGAAGTGTCCGCGTTCGGCCATCAGGGTGCGCAGGTGCCAGGTGTAGCTCATCTTCTTGTTCACGGGCTCTCCCACAGGTCGGGGTGGCGGTTGAGGGATCGGCGCAGCAGGCGGTTGCGGTACTCGTCGGACACGCCGGTGTAGATGGCGGTGGTCGCGGCGTAGGAGTGGCCGACCTGGGTGGAGACGAACCGTTCGGGGTAGTCGAACTCCACCAGGTGGGTGACGTAGGAGTGGCGCAGGCAGTGCAGTTTCAATACCGGGTCCAGGCCTGCCGCGTCGCGGGCGGTGGTGAACGCGTCGTCGATGCGGCGCAGTGAGATGCGATCCGAGCGTTCGGTAACCCACAACGCCGGATGGCCCCGGCATCCGAGTAGCGGCCGAACTTCGGTCCGCCAGTGCTCCAGGACCGGCACGATCCAGTCCATCTCCGGGACAGTGAGCACGGTGCGGCGTTTGGCTGTCCCTCCCCTGCTTGCTTTGCCGAACCGGACGAACAGGGCACCGTAG
This sequence comes from Dietzia sp. WMMA184, assembly GCF_002441635.1. Taxonomy (NCBI): domain Bacteria; kingdom Bacillati; phylum Actinomycetota; class Actinomycetes; order Mycobacteriales; family Dietziaceae; genus Dietzia; species Dietzia sp. WMMA184. Next base: position 12,094 of record NZ_NXEI01000005.1, read on the forward strand.
TCGCGGTAGCACGGGGTGGTCGGGTTGTGTCGCAGGTCGGTCACGTCCAGCCCCCACGCTTCCTGGCGGCGAAGCCCGAACGCGTAGATCATCTTGAGCAGCGCGGCATCACGCTGTGCGGTCAACGCTCCCTTACGCCCGGTCCCTGGGATCGCTTCGGCGCGACCGTCGGCGGCATCGAACAGCGCCTGCACTTCGTCGTAGCTCAGTGGTCGTCGGCCGGGTGCGCCTTCGTAGTCGGTGGTGTGGACGATGGTGTTCCACTCGTGCAAGATCTGCTGCGGCACAGTGTCGAAGAGTTGCTGGCACGTGCCGATCCAGCCGTAGCGGGGATCGGTGATGTAGGTCAGGAACATCCGGATGGTGATCTCGTACATCCGCGCGGTGGACATCGCGATCGGATGCGCCGCTTGTCGGCGGTCGGAGATGAACGCCTCGGCGTCCGTGCATGTCCAGGACCACGGGTACTCGTTGGTGAACACGGCGAAGCGTCGGATCAACGCGAGGCGTACGTCGATGGTCTGAGCTTTCAGGAAGCGGGAACGCTGTTGCATCGCCCAGCCGTCGAGCATCGCCTCGAACACCGCAGGTTTGGCGTCGAGGAATGTCACGCCGTCCGGCAGGACATAGCGTGCGGAACCGGGGAGTTCAGCCCTCATCATCATGTTGTATACGATGCAACATCGAGTCGTTTAATGCAATGGCTAAAGTAGAGGTCAACTGACGCCCATGTGAGCGGGAAGCGCGTTTTGGTGATCGGCCAGCGGGTTCACTATGACGTCGAATAGCCGACCAGATGCAACTCCGCGCGGTTCCTTCCGTAGCCATCGGAGATTGCTCCGGTCCAGATCCAACAGCCGCCGGCGGGCGCTTTGACAACGCGGGACCAGAACGCGGTGATTGCGGCGCTGGTGGGAGGCAGTGTTGGATCATACGGACGCGACCGTCTCACCGACGTGTGGGACCCCGTCCCGAGGTCCATTCCGGGCAAGGGAATGTCGACGCCCCCCGGGTCATGGTGGGGGTCAGTGATCGTGGGCACCGTTGTTGTCCGACTGGGAGTCCTCACCGCGAGCGTCTGCGTCGATGGAGGAGTCGGGCGTTGTCTCAGCGGCTTCGCCGTCGGCACGGTCCTTCGCGGCGCGGATCGCGGCGCCGACCTCGCGGGCGGACAGTCCAGTCATCTCGGCCAGATCGGACTGGGCGACGCCGAGGTCCTTCAGCTCGATCAGCGCCTCCCCCAGGGCGGCTTCGGCGTCGGCGCGGGCGTCGATCGCGGAGAACACCGCCACGAGCTTGGACTCGCGCTTGCGCGCCCGATCGAGCTCGTCGGCCATCGCCTGGCGGGCGCGGGCCCGCGCGGTCTGGGAACGCGAATCAGTCTTCGTAGCAGCCATGGCCCAAACCCTAAAGCACGCCTACGACACCCGCGAGCGCCAACCACTCCCCCACCCGACCACCGCGGTGCTCATTACGTCCCCGCCTGAGACGCCACCACCGTGCCCAGCCCCCACACTCGCTCCCGCTTGTTTAAACAGCCACAAACAGCCGCACACAGTAGGCACTTCGAGTGAACGATGGGAACCTGCTGGTCACAGCACCGTGCGCTGTGACGCATAGACGCGCAGATTCGGTCCGCATACGCTGGTGGGTGTGATGAGCCTTCGAGCCGTACACGCGGGCACTGGATACCAGTACCTGCTGCGCTCGGTCGCCACTCACGACGCCGACCCGCAGGGCATGGCCCTGTCGGACTACTACGCCGCCAAGGGCACCCCGCCGGGACGGTGGATCGGGCGCGGACTGGACGGTTTGGACTCGGAGAATGCGACCGCGGGGGCGGTCGTCACCGAAGCGCAGATGGCGGCCCTGTATGGCGAGGGCCTGCACCCAGATACCGACCAGATGATGGCCGACGGCCGCGGTCTGTCGTCCTGCAAGCTCGGCCGATCCTTCCCCATCTATACCGGCGGGGTCGACGTGCTGGAGGCCATAGCCGTGGCCGAAAAGGCGTTCCTTCACACCGAGGGCCAGCGCCCCACCAGCGACGAGCGAGGACAGATCGCCGAGGGGGTCGCGCGCCCGTTCTATACCGAGAAGTTCGGTTACGAACACGCCTCTGGCAAGGACGTCATTGCGTGGGTCAACCGTGAACGCGACCAGGTCAAGCAAGCGGTCGCCGGGTTCGACTTCACGTTCTCCCCGGTGAAAAGTGTCAGCGTCTTGTGGGCGCTCGCCGATGAGAAGACTGCCTCCCAAGTGGCCGCCCTGCATCACGAAGCCGTGGCCGAAACCCTGGCATGGGCCGAGAACAACGCGATCTACACCAGGGTCGGAACGGGCGGCATCAAGCAGGTTAAGACGGGCGGCATCATCGCGGCTGAGTTCACCCACTTCGACACCCGGTGCGGGGACCCGGACCTGCACTCCCACGTGCTGCTGGCTAACAAGGTCCAAGCTCCCAACGGGCGCTGGCTGTCGCTGGATTCCCGTGCGATCCATCAGATGCACCAGACGATCTCGGCCCGCTACGACGCGACCCTGCACGACCTTCTGACCCGCCGCATGGGCGTGGAGTTCCAGGCCCACTACCCGCCCCCGGACAAGGCGCCCATCTGGGAGATCAAGGGCATCGACCGCCGCCTGATCGACGCCTTCTCCTCGCGCCGGGCCCTGGCCAGGCCGGTCTATGACCGACTCGTCGCGCAGTACGTTGAGAAGAACAATCGGCAGCCTTCCCAGCGGGCGTCCTACGCCCTGTGGCAGAAGGCCATCCTCGACACCCGCGACGCCAAGAAGCCCGCCCAATCACTGGCCGAACACCGCGCCACCTGGCGGGAGATGGCCGAAAAGGTCGTCGGCACGCACGCGGTGGACAGCGTGGTTGGCGAGGTCACCGGGCAGGGTCGGAGCCAGGTGTCGCGGGAGCTGTTCGACGCCCAGGTCCACGCCCGCCTGGTGGCCGAGCAGGCGGTGGCGGCAGTGACCGAACGCCGGGCGCAGTTCCGCCGTTCCCACATCGACACCGCCGTCTCCACCTTGCTCAAGGGTTACCGATTCGAGGGCGCCGAGGCCCTCGACCGGGCGCACGAACAGGTCATGGTTACCGCTATGGGAGAGCTCGTGGTGCAGCTGACCCCGCCGGAGGTTCTGGACCTTCCCAGCCCTCTGATCGGTCCGAGCAGGGCTGGTGTGGACCGGCACGCAGGCGCCGAGAAGTACACCACTCAGGCAGTGCTGGACGCCGAAACCGTCACCCTCGAAGCGGTGCACACGCCGGTCGCGGTGATCGCTATCCGCGCCGATCTCGACCGTGCGCTGAAGGCGCACGAGGACGCCGAGGGTTGGTCCCTCAATGCCGGCCAGACCGCTCTGGCGCAGCACCTCATTGGTGCCGGAACGCTCCTGGCCGCCGGGGTGGGTCCGGCCGGAACCGGCAAGACCGCATCCATGAAGGTCGTGGCCCGCACCTGGCAACAAACCGGCCGGTCGGTTATCGGCCTTGCTCCTTCCGCGGCAGCGGCCAGCGTCCTCGCGGGCGACATCGGCACCGACTGTCACACCATCGATTCTCTGACCTTCACCTGGATGGGCAAGCATCCCACCCTCCCCGGGAAATCGCTCGACGCACTGCCTGTCACGATCAAACCTGGGGACATGCTTCTGGTCGACGAAGCGGGCATGGCCAGCACCGAGAACCTGGCCGCGCTGACCGAGATCGCCGCCGAATCCGGGGCCATCCTCCGCCTGATCGGCGACCCCAAACAGCTCGCGGCAGTCGAGACTGGCGGTCTGTTCGCCGACCTGGCCAGCACCCCGGGAACGCCTCAGCTGCGCGAGGTGATGCGCATGGGTGCAGACACCGACCAAGCCGACGCGACCCTCGCCCTTCGCGAAGGTGACCCAGACGCACTGGCTCTCTACAACGGGCGGGGCTGGATCACCGGCGGGCACCGGGAGGCGATGCTCACCGAGGCCGCTCAGGCGTTCCTGGCAGACACAGCCGCTGGCCGACAGGCACTGATCATCGCCTCGACCAACGCCGACGTCGACACCCTCAACGAAGTGATCCGGGCCGACCGGATCGCCCGCGGACTAGTCGACGACGCACACACCACTAGGGTCGCTCGCGGCGACACCGTGGGTGTCGGGGACACCGTCATCGCCCGCACCAACTCCAAGCTCTACACCTCTGACCGCACCTACCTCGGACGGATCATTAACGGACAGTTGTTCACCGTCACCGGCATCTCAGGCGATGGGTCACTGGGGGTGCGCGACTCCTCCACCGGGCAGGCCATGCTCATCCCCGCCAGCTACGCCGGCAAGAGCATCCACCTCGGTTACGCGGCCACCATCCACCGCGCCCAGGGCGCCACCGTCGATACCGTCCACGCCGTCATCGACGCTGGCGTGGACCGCGCCGGCCTGTACGTCGCCATGACCCGAGGCAGACGAGAAAACCGCGCCTACGCCGTATGCGAACCCGCCCTCGACACGGGCGCCGAGGACGCACACATGCACTCCGCCGGCGACCACGAAGCCCCAACACCCGAGCAGGTGCTGACTGGCGTTCTGGCCCGCGAGACGCACCAGGCCTCGGCCACCGAAACCCTCCGCCAGGAGTACGAGAGCGCCACCAGCGACGAACGGCTGGAGCAGCTCTACCGCCACGGCGTGGACCTCGCCGCCCGAGACTTTGCCGCCGCCACCCTCCCGGCCTATATCGACGCGCTACCGCGGGCCTACGCCCACCAGCTCGAGGCAGACCCCGACCAGTACCAGGCCCTGGAAGGCGCGTGGACCGACGCAGCCATCCGAGGCCTCGACCCCCGCGAGGAATGGGACAACGCCACCGAAATCCTCGACACTGCCAACAAGCCCGGCTCTGTCATCGCCCACCGGATACGTCACGCGACTCGCGAGTCCACCGACACCACAGCTCTGCCCACTCCCCCACCCGCGGCCCCGGGATGCGATACCGAACTGGCCATCTGGCTTGCAGAGACCCACCGCGCCCTCATCTCAGGTCCTGCCTCCCAGGCGGTAGCCCGTGCAGGGTCTTTCACTGCCGAGGACTTCGTTGATGCCTACCTCGCAGCTCGGTCCGCAGAACACGAACCCGGCCCGGATACCCACCCCCCGACGAGCTCGCCATGGGGGCCTTCGACCGACTCATCCCCCGACCTGTGGTGACTCGCCCCGACTCGTGCGGTGCCAGTGGTCAGGCTGCGGTGCGGGCCCACTGGTGCGGGGCGAGCAGCATGTCGGGAGCGGGTAGTGCGGCGCGGGCTGCGGCGACCAGTTCCCACCAGCTGTCGGGATCGGCCTCGCGATGGCGATCTTGGGCAGCCATCGCCGCGCCCCAAGTGGTGGCTGATACTGGCGGGCCGGTCGAGGTGGCGCCGTATGCCAGGGCAATGTCAGTCGGGTGGATCTGCTCAGCCTCAGCAGGGTTGGGAAATTCGCCCCACTCGGCCAGCGCGTCGGAGCGCTGCGGCTGGTGTCGTGTGGTGAACCACCACACGAACACCGCCGAATGCAGCCGGTACAGGCGCACCCGATCAGCGTGCGCACCATCAACACCAGCAGCAACGGCGGCTCGCGCTAACCGGGAGCGACTCCGGTACACGCGGCCATCAGCGGTGCACAGCCCGAAAGAGCGCAGTGCGCGCAGTTTGCTGCGCACCGTCGCCGGGCAGATCCCGAGCCTGGTCGCCAGCTCACGCACCGACAGGCGGCCAGAGGCCAGTTGTGTCCACACGCGCATGCCCAGCACCCCGAGAGCACGGGCATGCCAGATGTCCTCTCGGGCGCACTCGAGCTCAGCGTCAAGCTGGCTCTGCATCTCCGGGGTAAATACTGCGCCACTTCTTCGCTCCCCGCCCCCGGGTCTTACGATCCGCCACACTGCCGCCCAGGGGCCAGCTGCTCGCTGCACGCGGGCGACCCACCCCTGCTGGACAAGCGCTCTCAGCCGGTCGGCTACGGTGTCTCTGGTCAGACCTGCGGCCAGGGCCCAGTCGCGCTCGGACAGGTGCACCTCGGTGGCTGCGGCTGCGACGGTGCGGGCTGCCAGTGCCAGGAGCACGAGGCGGTCTTGGGCTCCGGTCTTGCCGGCCCACCGGCGGGGACGGGCGTCCATGCGGGTGAGCAGGTCGGCGACAGTGGTCTCGGCAGCGCGGCGGGCGGGCGAGGGTCCTGCAGTGCTGGACTGGGTGTAGCTGGCTGCGGTGACGGCTTTGGCCCACTGGCGGGCCAACTCGGCGGTCGCGTCTAACCGGGGGGTGCGCTCCCCTGCGTTGATGCGATGGGTGCGGACGAACTCCAGGCCGGGCCAACGGTCAGTTAAGGCAGCCTCGTGCAGGTCGCGATACTGCATCCGGGCGTGGGCGCAGCCCAACAGGATCGACCACCCCACCGCGGAGGCATCCGTGCGGTCGGTGATCGGGGCGCGGGCAAGGGCACGAATCTGTGGGTTCAGGGGACGTCTGGGCCCGGCCAGGTATGGATGGCCTTGCACATCGACGTGCACAGGAACCGGGGCGATCCCAGCATCGGTGGCGGAGGCGCCCTTGCTCTGAGGGGGTTGTGTCAGCTGCGTGAGAACTGTGCGCAAGGCCCGCAGGGACACCGGCCGGATATGGGGATCTGTCAGGGGCATCGATGTGCCGCCGGCGCGGTGGGGCGAGCCCGGGGCGCGGACACAACCCGTGCGCGAATTAGCCAGCGGGCCCCGGTCCAGCGAGGGCCACGCGGCGCTGAAAGCGTCGATGAGCGGTGCCAGGCGGTGCGCGGAGACGGCGGTGCTCAGCCGGATCCATACGTGGTATCCCCCAGCAGGTCCTGACGAGCACACCAGGTGCTCGATGCCCGCGGCAGTCAGGGCAGATGTGCACGCTGCGAGGTCTTTGTCCGCGGTTGAGCCGGCATGGTGGGCGTCGAAATCGAGGGCGAGGAGCCGAAACTTGCCCGATTCATCGGTCAAGTGCAGCGCGAAAGGTGTCCCCTCCCCCGGCACTCCGTCGGTGAGACGTCGCGTGACGGCGAAGGTATGCGCCTTGTGCGAGTCGACACGCACATACGGGCGCGGACTCCACGCGCACACCACAGAGTCCCACCACCAGGTGGAATCTCGGGTTGTGAGGTTATCGAGGTCAGAGCGAGACACGCCGATCGGATCGACTGGACCATCCGATGGGTATGACTTACTCTGAGAGGTGCCTGGAAGCACAGCTCTCCTAATTGGTGAGCAACACCGAGTTTGAGCGCCAACTCGAACTCTTGACTTTCGATCCCGGTCCACCTGCCAGTGGGCCGGGATCAGTCATTTCAGGGTTGCGGGGTGTTCAACTGTCGGCCGGGCACGGACCGGCCACCGCTTCACGCTGAAATTGCCTCCTCATCTGCAGGTGGAACTACGGCCTCGGGCAGGCCAAGATTGATGGCGGCGAGGTCAGCCAAGTACTGAGACATCGAGACGCCTCTAGACCTGGCTTCCACCCGAAGTGCCTCGTACACCTCAGGGGCCATACGGACGGGCACGCGCATGCGCTCGCCGAATGACGGTCGCCCGGGGCCCCGCTGCTTCGTCGCCATGTGAGGAAAACTCCCACACTTGGCGCCACAAATCCTATCGACACGCCTAGGTGAGGTGGAGTTTTTTGGCGCCGTCTACGGCTCTGTCGGCGGTCAGCGGCTGCGGCACACCAGTATCGGTAGACACCGCAAAACCAGTATCGGTACATACCGCAACACCATCACCGGTCTAACGGTGAGTACCGAAGTACCGCTAACGGTTCAAGGGTATTTCGGGATGTTCGGCGTGGCTGGCGCGCCCCTGCGCTGCAGTTTTGGTATCAAGGTGATGACCACAATTGGTACAGCGGTATCGCGGTGTTAGAAGATTGAGGTGTAGCGGGTTTTGAAGATTGCGGTAGTTAACACCAAGGGTGGCGTCGGTAAGACGACCACCGCCATCTACCTAGCGACGGTCGCGAGCGCGCAGGGCAAGTCGACTGAGTTGCTAGACGCGGACCCTCAGGGGTCGGCCACTAGTTGGGCTGAGATTGCGACGGAGGGGGGTGTGCCTTTGCCGTTTCAAGTCTCGCCCGCGAACAAGATCACGCTTTCGCGCGCATCTAGTAGCGACCTCACAGTGATCGACACGCCTCCGGGTGCTGCTGACATCATTCAGGCCGCGATCGATGCGGCTGATGTTGTCGTGGTCCCCACTGCGCCGTCTGGTTTGGACCTCCAGCGCGTCTGGCCAACGTTGGAGGCTGCTGCGCATAAGCCAGCTGGCGTCCTTCTCACGAGCGTTGAGCTCGGCACTAAGCTGCTCGAGCTCACAAAGGAGGCCCTTGAATCGGAAGGGGTGTTCGTATTCGAGAATGTGATTGGGAAGCGACAGGCGATACGCCAATCATTCGGCACATGTCCAACAAGCTTCTTCGGCTATCGAGACCTGATGGACGAGATCGTTGAGGTGACTAAATGAGTGGCAAATCGGAACCGGTGAGCCGTAGTTTGCGCCCACGGGCCGCAGCTCCCATCCGGCCGGTCTCGGAAACGTTCTCTGCTTCTGAAGCCGCACGTCCGCCCGGTCCTCGGCGTACGAAGACATCGCTAGCGCTTGACGTTGAGGTGTACCGGAGAGCGAAGATCGCGGCCATCCAACAAGGGGAGACCGTGTCTGAGTTTATCGAGGCAGCTATTCGAAATGCGCTTCCTGAGTAGTTGCGCCCAGAGGTAGATACCGTCGTCGGTGAATACGGATCGAGGTATATACCGCTGACGGTGTCGGTCACCGGAGAGATCGTGATTCTCAGGCTGGTAGGCAAGTCCGGTGCGAGCATCGAGCACGGGCGCCGAGCCGCGTGACGAGCCCGCCCTGTGATGAGGGGGAGTTGGCAATCAGCGTCTGAACTGCGAACTTTCCATGTTCGCGTTCACCGGCAATTGTGGCTTGAGCCCGGTTGATGGTTGGCCGTGCTGCCAGTCGTGCCGGCCGGAGCTGCTCCCGTGGTTCTGGGTCGCCTTCCCGCTGGCAGAACTCTTGGTGGCCGGGCCGCGTTGCCCCACTTGTGTTCCCGCGTATCGGTGTAGTCGGTGACTGGATGATGTTCATGCCGTTGGTGGGCCGCCTTTGGTGGCGTCGAGACCCTGGGTAACGAGCAGTTCTAGCAGCTTCGGCTTGTCTGCTTAGCCCCGCTGATTCACGGGCCGGTGTGACTGCTGCTGTCGGGTGACGGCGGGCTTGTTTTCGCGTAAGGGCGTGCGGGGGTGCCGGCTGGCGCTGCCGGTGGGCGGGTCTCCGGGTGGTGATGTCGAGGGCGGGCAGGTGAGATCAGGCTGGTTTGGGGATCGCGGCGATCTTGTTGAACGCGGCGACGATGGCGGTGGCCCAGGGCCACGTTTCGGGGATCTTCACCCGGCGTCGCCGGCCGCTACGGGTCAGCCGGGCTGCGACGTGCAGGAAGCGGTAGCGCAGCGCTTTGGGCTCGCACAAGGCCAGAACCGCAGCCTCGCCGGTACAGGCCAGCATCCGTGTCCACGCCACCAGATCTGCGGCGAGCATCACCGCCACCAACCAGGCCTGGTTGAGCGCGAACTCGCGTGAGGGCAGACGGCCAAGACCGGTGTCCTTGGCGTGACGGATCCGGTCCTCTACCCGGGCGTGCGCCCGATGCCGTGCTTCAAGAAACTGCAGTTGCCCGGTGGTGGTGTTGGTGGCAAACGCCTGGTAGCGCCACCCGTCGATCTCCTCGAACATCGACAACTGGGCGCCGGGGTGGGGTCGTTCGCGGCGGACGATGACCCGCATCCCGTCTGGCCACTTGGCGAGCATCCCGGGAGCGAGAAATCCGGTCAGCTCGGCAACCTCGGCCCCGTCCCGGATGTCACCGGAGGGATTGAGCGCTGGTCCCCACGCGGCCTCGGGGCAGGTCACGATGGCCCGGCGAATCGGGGCGGTGATGGAGAACCCGACCGAGTACTCCACCCGTCGACCACGGACGCGGTTCTGCTCGGTGATCCAATCCAACAGGTCGTGAGAGGCGCCGGCGCCGTCCGAGCGGATCAGCAGGTCACGCCGGTGAGCAGCGGGGATCTGCGCGATTGCCTGGCCCAGGACGTCGATGTGGTCGGCAGCGGTGTTGGAGCCAGCATTGCCCGGGCGCAAGCTCGCGGCGAGGAACTCTTCTGTGTTGTCGCACCACACGCCGATCGGGTGGTAGCCGAACGTGCGCTTATACGTCGGAGCTGCATGTTCCTTCTCGCTGTGGGTGACCACGATGGTGGCATCCACATCGAGCACGACCGTCGATCCCAGATCCCGCCCCGCACACGCCGATGCGGGCACCCCGCCGGGCAGGTGCGACCACACGTGCCGCCGGGTGCGGGCACGCGCGACCTGGATCTTCTTGCGCTTGCCGGCAGTGACCTCATCGAGCGTGCGCCACACCGTCGGCGCCGACGCCACTGGGCCCAGGGCCCCGGACTGGTGGCGCAGGACGCCGATGTCGGAGATGGACTCGCCGCCATCGGCGAGCATCACCGCGGTATCGATCAGCACACGGCCGCGGTCGTGGATCGGGATAAATTGTCGGCGAGCCATGGCCCCTGACAGCTCGGCGGTCAGACCGACCTGATCAGCCAGAAGTCGAGGCGCGATGGCCCCGGCGTGGGCGATCACCCCGACACCATCAGCAGTAACGGACAGACCGGCCGACCACGAAGTACGCTTCACCTACCGAGTGCTTTCTGCTGGAGAACATGGAACCTTAGACAAGTCCCAGTTTCCCCTGTTCAGGAAGCACTTCGGTCTATTTTCGCCCAGCGATCCGCAGATCCCCGTGAATCACCGGGGTTAGGCGTTGGATCCTGCCATCGCGAGCCGTGGCGACTCGGAGTGGGACGGAGTCACTTGTAGACGTCGCCGCGGTGCCCAATGCGCAGCACAAGTACGACGAGGGCGTCATCCTCGATGTCGTAGATGATGCGGTAGTCGCCCACGCGGATGCGGAGTTCGCCGTCGCCTCCGGCGAGCTGAATCGCGCCAGGCGGTCGCGGTGTCACCGCGAGGGCTTCGATGGCGCGGACGATTCGCTTTTGCTCGGTGGGATGAACTTTGCGGAGGGCTTTGGCGGCCGAGGGCTTATAGGTGATCGAATAGGGCATCAGCGAGTGGGGCGCGCAGGCTTACAGGCCCAGTTCCGCCATGAGCTCTTCGTGGGAGATGCTGCCGCCCTCACGGCGAGCGTCGGCCGCGCCCTGAACGTCGGCCTGATCCTCCAGGGCCTGCAGTGCCCGGTCGAAGAACTCCGGCGAGACGACAACGGCGCGACGACGGCTGCCACGGCTGAGGATCTCCACAGGCGCCCGCTGTGCGGCGTCGAGCACCTTGCTCTGATGGGCGCGAAAATTACTGAGCGTCGTGGTCACCATGACGCCAAGAGTACATCTTGTACAACTCGCGGTCTAGTGGTCCTTAGATGCCGCGGGCAGTGGGATCGACTCGTCTCTCCTGATCCGCACACTTGACGGAATTCAACATTATCGGCGCACGAGATCTCGCTGGTCAGACGATGGCCCTCGGATCGTCGCGATCGGGCTGAGGGGCGCGAGTCTCTGACGGCGGCTTGTGTCGGTAGCCGGACTTATAGTTGGCGCGTGACTACGTCTTCTCCAGATCCTCGCAAGGTGTTCGTGATCCACGGGCGTAATAGTGCCGCCCGAAACCAGCTCTTCACGTTCCTCCGAGCTTTGGGCTTGTCCCCAATCGAATGGAATCAGGCAGTCCATGAGACAGGCGAAGGAGCACCGTACATCGGTCAAGTGCTTGATAAGGCGTTCGAGATAGCGCAGGCGATCGTCGTGCTGGAGACACCCGATGATGTCGCGTATCTCCGAGCAGATTTAGCCGAAGACGATGACACTGAAACATCACCACAGCCACAGCCTCGCCCGAACGTTCTCTTCGAAGCTGGCATGGCTATGGGACGAAACCCGAAGCGGACCATCATTGTTGAGTTCGGCAAGATTAAGCAGTTCAGCGACATCCACGGCCGCCATACGATTCGCCTCGACGGTAGTCCAGAGAAGCGCCAAGCGCTCCGAAACCGCTTGTCCACGGCAGGCTGCAAGGTCGACGAAACAGGCGTCGACTGGCTTAGTTCGGAGCTGACGGCCCCTAGTGCTCCAGGTGGCGGCCTTCCGCTCGGAATACGTACTCCAGCGCCCGAGCGCCCTACCCGCCCGAGATTCTCTGCAACCCACTCCCGTCGGGGAGGAAACAAACTCGACTTCGTTGAGATAACGAACAACGGGCCAGGTGATGCATTTGACGTCGACGTCGTAGAGGTCGACGCGACCGGGCGCGGACTTCTCCGAGACCATGAACCGCTCCCGGTTCCAAAGCTCCCGGCGGGCAAGTCAATTCGTATGGACTATATGGGCAACATCGCGGCGGGCGACAACAAGCGGTACTTCACACTGCTCATCAAGGGGCGAACCGCAGACGGTGAGCAGTTCGATCACGAAGAGTTCGTGAGCATGACATGAATGTGTCCATCCCTACCGACGACGACAACTTCCTTCGTCGGGAATGTCCGACCTGCGAACGGCAGTTCAAGTGGCACCTCGGCCCCATCAACGCCCTCGCCGCCGCTGAGCCAACTCCGGACGTCTACTACTGCCCTCTGTGCGGTGTCGCCGCCGGCACCGGCCACTGGTGGACCAAAGAGCAGCTCGAGTACGCCCAAGCCCGTGCTATGCCAGAGGTCCTCGAACAGCTATCGAATGAGACAGGACTACGCATCGCTTCAATGTCCACAGTCCCGGAAGCGATGACCGAACCCAACGACATGGACATCGTGCAGTCACCATGTCACCCGTACGAGCCAATCAAGGTGCCAGCGGGACACGAACAACCGATTCACTGCCTAGTGTGCGGATCGGCCTTCGCTGTCTAGCCCGAGGGTGCCGAGAGTCTGGATGCAATGGAGAGCAAGTTCCCGGATACATTGCGGTTATGACATCCAGTATTGAGGCGATCATCAGGCGCCTCGCCTCGCGTAAGCCGATGCGACCGGAGGCCACGACGCAGGCCGACATCTACATGTTGCTCACGACTGCGGCGCTCGGGCTGGACACCGATGACGTGGTGACGATGGAGTCGCAGCTCGCGGATGGCACACGCCGCCGGATTGACATCGAAGCTGGTCACGTCGTAATTGAGGTCAAGAAGGACCTCCGTGCTGGCGATCTGACTGACGCGGAAAAGCAGCTCGCCGGTTACGTCGCACAGCGAACCAAAGAACTCGGCGGCCGCTACGTTGGCATCCTCACCGATGGCACTGCCTGGCGGTTGTACCATCTGGCTGACGACCAGCTGTCCTGTGTCTCCGAGCTTGAGCTGAGTCCGGCGCGACCCGGACAGGGACGCGCTACTGATATGGCTCGAGTCGGTAATGGCGACGCGCGAAAAGATCCGCCCCGTCCCGGCTGAGATTAAGCAACGGCTG
>NZ_NXEI01000006.1:0-67284 GCF_002441635.1 Dietzia sp. WMMA184
TGCCGCCCAGGGGCCAGCTGCTCGCTGCACGCGGGCGACCCACCCCTGCTGGACAAGCGCTCTCAGCCGGTCGGCTACGGTGTCTCTGGTCAGACCTGCGGCCAGGGCCCAGTCGCGCTCGGACAGGTGCACCTCGGTGGCTGCGGCTGCGACGGTGCGGGCTGCCAGTGCCAGGAGCACGAGGCGGTCTTGGGCTCCGGTCTTGCCGGCCCACCGGCGGGGACGGGCGTCCATGCGGGTGAGCAGGTCGGCGACAGTGGTCTCGGCAGCGCGGCGGGCGGGCGAGGGTCCTGCAGTGCTGGACTGGGTGTAGCTGGCTGCGGTGACGGCTTTGGCCCACTGGCGGGCCAACTCGGCGGTCGCGTCTAACCGGGGGGTGCGCTCCCCTGCGTTGATGCGATGGGTGCGGACGAACTCCAGGCCGGGCCAACGGTCAGTTAAGGCAGCCTCGTGCAGGTCGCGATACTGCATCCGGGCGTGGGCGCAGCCCAACAGGATCGACCACCCCACCGCGGAGGCATCCGTGCGGTCGGTGATCGGGGCGCGGGCAAGGGCACGAATCTGTGGGTTCAGGGGACGTCTGGGCCCGGCCAGGTATGGATGGCCTTGCACATCGACGTGCACAGGAACCGGGGCGATCCCAGCATCGGTGGCGGAGGCGCCCTTGCTCTGAGGGGGTTGTGTCAGCTGCGTGAGAACTGTGCGCAAGGCCCGCAGGGACACCGGCCGGATATGGGGATCTGTCAGGGGCATCGATGTGCCGCCGGCGCGGTGGGGCGAGCCCGGGGCGCGGACACAACCCGTGCGCGAATTAGCCAGCGGGCCCCGGTCCAGCGAGGGCCACGCGGCGCTGAAAGCGTCGATGAGCGGTGCCAGGCGGTGCGCGGAGACGGCGGTGCTCAGCCGGATCCATACGTGGTATCCCCCAGCAGGTCCTGACGAGCACACCAGGTGCTCGATGCCCGCGGCAGTCAGGGCAGATGTGCACGCTGCGAGGTCTTTGTCCGCGGTTGAGCCGGCATGGTGGGCGTCGAAATCGAGGGCGAGGAGCCGAAACTTGCCCGATTCATCGGTCAAGTGCAGCGCGAAAGGTGTCCCCTCCCCCGGCACTCCGTCGGTGAGACGTCGCGTGACGGCGAAGGTATGCGCCTTGTGCGAGTCGACACGCACATACGGGCGCGGACTCCACGCGCACACCACAGAGTCCCACCACCAGGTGGAATCTCGGGTTGTGAGGTTATCGAGGTCAGAGCGAGACACGCCGATCGGATCGACTGGACCATCCGATGGGTATGACTTACTCTGAGAGGTGCCTGGAAGCACAGCTCTCCTAATTGGTGAGCAACACCGAGTTTGAGCGCCAACTCGAACTCTTGACTTTCGATCCCGGTCCACCTGCCAGTGGGCCGGGATCAGTCATTTCAGGGTTGCGGGGTGTTCAACTGTCGGCCGGGCACGGACCGGCCACCGCTTCACGCTGAAATTGCCTCCTCATCTGCAGGTGGAACTACGGCCTCGGGCAGGCCAAGATTGATGGCGGCGAGGTCAGCCAAGTACTGAGACATCGAGACGCCTCTAGACCTGGCTTCCACCCGAAGTGCCTCGTACACCTCAGGGGCCATACGGACGGGCACGCGCATGCGCTCGCCGAATGACGGTCGCCCGGGGCCCCGCTGCTTCGTCGCCATGTGAGGAAAACTCCCACACTTGGCGCCACAAATCCTATCGACACGCCTAGGTGAGGTGGAGTTTTTTGGCGCCGTCTACGGCTCTGTCGGCGGTCAGCGGCTGCGGCACACCAGTATCGGTAGACACCGCAAAACCAGTATCGGTACATACCGCAACACCATCACCGGTCTAACGGTGAGTACCGAAGTACCGCTAACGGTTCAAGGGTATTTCGGGATGTTCGGCGTGGCTGGCGCGCCCCTGCGCTGCAGTTTTGGTATCAAGGTGATGACCACAATTGGTACAGCGGTATCGCGGTGTTAGAAGATTGAGGTGTAGCGGGTTTTGAAGATTGCGGTAGTTAACACCAAGGGTGGCGTCGGTAAGACGACCACCGCCATCTACCTAGCGACGGTCGCGAGCGCGCAGGGCAAGTCGACTGAGTTGCTAGACGCGGACCCTCAGGGGTCGGCCACTAGTTGGGCTGAGATTGCGACGGAGGGGGGTGTGCCTTTGCCGTTTCAAGTCTCGCCCGCGAACAAGATCACGCTTTCGCGCGCATCTAGTAGCGACCTCACAGTGATCGACACGCCTCCGGGTGCTGCTGACATCATTCAGGCCGCGATCGATGCGGCTGATGTTGTCGTGGTCCCCACTGCGCCGTCTGGTTTGGACCTCCAGCGCGTCTGGCCAACGTTGGAGGCTGCTGCGCATAAGCCAGCTGGCGTCCTTCTCACGAGCGTTGAGCTCGGCACTAAGCTGCTCGAGCTCACAAAGGAGGCCCTTGAATCGGAAGGGGTGTTCGTATTCGAGAATGTGATTGGGAAGCGACAGGCGATACGCCAATCATTCGGCACATGTCCAACAAGCTTCTTCGGCTATCGAGACCTGATGGACGAGATCGTTGAGGTGACTAAATGAGTGGCAAATCGGAACCGGTGAGCCGTAGTTTGCGCCCACGGGCCGCAGCTCCCATCCGGCCGGTCTCGGAAACGTTCTCTGCTTCTGAAGCCGCACGTCCGCCCGGTCCTCGGCGTACGAAGACATCGCTAGCGCTTGACGTTGAGGTGTACCGGAGAGCGAAGATCGCGGCCATCCAACAAGGGGAGACCGTGTCTGAGTTTATCGAGGCAGCTATTCGAAATGCGCTTCCTGAGTAGTTGCGCCCAGAGGTAGATACCGTCGTCGGTGAATACGGATCGAGGTATATACCGCTGACGGTGTCGGTCACCGGAGAGATCGTGATTCTCAGGCTGGTAGGCAAGTCCGGTGCGAGCATCGAGCACGGGCGCCGAGCCGCGTGACGAGCCCGCCCTGTGATGAGGGGGAGTTGGCAATCAGCGTCTGAACTGCGAACTTTCCATGTTCGCGTTCACCGGCAATTGTGGCTTGAGCCCGGTTGATGGTTGGCCGTGCTGCCAGTCGTGCCGGCCGGAGCTGCTCCCGTGGTTCTGGGTCGCCTTCCCGCTGGCAGAACTCTTGGTGGCCGGGCCGCGTTGCCCCACTTGTGTTCCCGCGTATCGGTGTAGTCGGTGACTGGATGATGTTCATGCCGTTGGTGGGCCGCCTTTGGTGGCGTCGAGACCCTGGGTAACGAGCAGTTCTAGCAGCTTCGGCTTGTCTGCTTAGCCCCGCTGATTCACGGGCCGGTGTGACTGCTGCTGTCGGGTGACGGCGGGCTTGTTTTCGCGTAAGGGCGTGCGGGGGTGCCGGCTGGCGCTGCCGGTGGGCGGGTCTCCGGGTGGTGATGTCGAGGGCGGGCAGGTGAGATCAGGCTGGTTTGGGGATCGCGGCGATCTTGTTGAACGCGGCGACGATGGCGGTGGCCCAGGGCCACGTTTCGGGGATCTTCACCCGGCGTCGCCGGCCGCTACGGGTCAGCCGGGCTGCGACGTGCAGGAAGCGGTAGCGCAGCGCTTTGGGCTCGCACAAGGCCAGAACCGCAGCCTCGCCGGTACAGGCCAGCATCCGTGTCCACGCCACCAGATCTGCGGCGAGCATCACCGCCACCAACCAGGCCTGGTTGAGCGCGAACTCGCGTGAGGGCAGACGGCCAAGACCGGTGTCCTTGGCGTGACGGATCCGGTCCTCTACCCGGGCGTGCGCCCGATGCCGTGCTTCAAGAAACTGCAGTTGCCCGGTGGTGGTGTTGGTGGCAAACGCCTGGTAGCGCCACCCGTCGATCTCCTCGAACATCGACAACTGGGCGCCGGGGTGGGGTCGTTCGCGGCGGACGATGACCCGCATCCCGTCTGGCCACTTGGCGAGCATCCCGGGAGCGAGAAATCCGGTCAGCTCGGCAACCTCGGCCCCGTCCCGGATGTCACCGGAGGGATTGAGCGCTGGTCCCCACGCGGCCTCGGGGCAGGTCACGATGGCCCGGCGAATCGGGGCGGTGATGGAGAACCCGACCGAGTACTCCACCCGTCGACCACGGACGCGGTTCTGCTCGGTGATCCAATCCAACAGGTCGTGAGAGGCGCCGGCGCCGTCCGAGCGGATCAGCAGGTCACGCCGGTGAGCAGCGGGGATCTGCGCGATTGCCTGGCCCAGGACGTCGATGTGGTCGGCAGCGGTGTTGGAGCCAGCATTGCCCGGGCGCAAGCTCGCGGCGAGGAACTCTTCTGTGTTGTCGCACCACACGCCGATCGGGTGGTAGCCGAACGTGCGCTTATACGTCGGAGCTGCATGTTCCTTCTCGCTGTGGGTGACCACGATGGTGGCATCCACATCGAGCACGACCGTCGATCCCAGATCCCGCCCCGCACACGCCGATGCGGGCACCCCGCCGGGCAGGTGCGACCACACGTGCCGCCGGGTGCGGGCACGCGCGACCTGGATCTTCTTGCGCTTGCCGGCAGTGACCTCATCGAGCGTGCGCCACACCGTCGGCGCCGACGCCACTGGGCCCAGGGCCCCGGACTGGTGGCGCAGGACGCCGATGTCGGAGATGGACTCGCCGCCATCGGCGAGCATCACCGCGGTATCGATCAGCACACGGCCGCGGTCGTGGATCGGGATAAATTGTCGGCGAGCCATGGCCCCTGACAGCTCGGCGGTCAGACCGACCTGATCAGCCAGAAGTCGAGGCGCGATGGCCCCGGCGTGGGCGATCACCCCGACACCATCAGCAGTAACGGACAGACCGGCCGACCACGAAGTACGCTTCACCTACCGAGTGCTTTCTGCTGGAGAACATGGAACCTTAGACAAGTCCCAGTTTCCCCTGTTCAGGAAGCACTTCGGTCTATTTTCGCCCAGCGATCCGCAGATCCCCGTGAATCACCGGGGTTAGGCGTTGGATCCTGCCATCGCGAGCCGTGGCGACTCGGAGTGGGACGGAGTCACTTGTAGACGTCGCCGCGGTGCCCAATGCGCAGCACAAGTACGACGAGGGCGTCATCCTCGATGTCGTAGATGATGCGGTAGTCGCCCACGCGGATGCGGAGTTCGCCGTCGCCTCCGGCGAGCTGAATCGCGCCAGGCGGTCGCGGTGTCACCGCGAGGGCTTCGATGGCGCGGACGATTCGCTTTTGCTCGGTGGGATGAACTTTGCGGAGGGCTTTGGCGGCCGAGGGCTTATAGGTGATCGAATAGGGCATCAGCGAGTGGGGCGCGCAGGCTTACAGGCCCAGTTCCGCCATGAGCTCTTCGTGGGAGATGCTGCCGCCCTCACGGCGAGCGTCGGCCGCGCCCTGAACGTCGGCCTGATCCTCCAGGGCCTGCAGTGCCCGGTCGAAGAACTCCGGCGAGACGACAACGGCGCGACGACGGCTGCCACGGCTGAGGATCTCCACAGGCGCCCGCTGTGCGGCGTCGAGCACCTTGCTCTGATGGGCGCGAAAATTACTGAGCGTCGTGGTCACCATGACGCCAAGAGTACATCTTGTACAACTCGCGGTCTAGTGGTCCTTAGATGCCGCGGGCAGTGGGATCGACTCGTCTCTCCTGATCCGCACACTTGACGGAATTCAACATTATCGGCGCACGAGATCTCGCTGGTCAGACGATGGCCCTCGGATCGTCGCGATCGGGCTGAGGGGCGCGAGTCTCTGACGGCGGCTTGTGTCGGTAGCCGGACTTATAGTTGGCGCGTGACTACGTCTTCTCCAGATCCTCGCAAGGTGTTCGTGATCCACGGGCGTAATAGTGCCGCCCGAAACCAGCTCTTCACGTTCCTCCGAGCTTTGGGCTTGTCCCCAATCGAATGGAATCAGGCAGTCCATGAGACAGGCGAAGGAGCACCGTACATCGGTCAAGTGCTTGATAAGGCGTTCGAGATAGCGCAGGCGATCGTCGTGCTGGAGACACCCGATGATGTCGCGTATCTCCGAGCAGATTTAGCCGAAGACGATGACACTGAAACATCACCACAGCCACAGCCTCGCCCGAACGTTCTCTTCGAAGCTGGCATGGCTATGGGACGAAACCCGAAGCGGACCATCATTGTTGAGTTCGGCAAGATTAAGCAGTTCAGCGACATCCACGGCCGCCATACGATTCGCCTCGACGGTAGTCCAGAGAAGCGCCAAGCGCTCCGAAACCGCTTGTCCACGGCAGGCTGCAAGGTCGACGAAACAGGCGTCGACTGGCTTAGTTCGGAGCTGACGGCCCCTAGTGCTCCAGGTGGCGGCCTTCCGCTCGGAATACGTACTCCAGCGCCCGAGCGCCCTACCCGCCCGAGATTCTCTGCAACCCACTCCCGTCGGGGAGGAAACAAACTCGACTTCGTTGAGATAACGAACAACGGGCCAGGTGATGCATTTGACGTCGACGTCGTAGAGGTCGACGCGACCGGGCGCGGACTTCTCCGAGACCATGAACCGCTCCCGGTTCCAAAGCTCCCGGCGGGCAAGTCAATTCGTATGGACTATATGGGCAACATCGCGGCGGGCGACAACAAGCGGTACTTCACACTGCTCATCAAGGGGCGAACCGCAGACGGTGAGCAGTTCGATCACGAAGAGTTCGTGAGCATGACATGAATGTGTCCATCCCTACCGACGACGACAACTTCCTTCGTCGGGAATGTCCGACCTGCGAACGGCAGTTCAAGTGGCACCTCGGCCCCATCAACGCCCTCGCCGCCGCTGAGCCAACTCCGGACGTCTACTACTGCCCTCTGTGCGGTGTCGCCGCCGGCACCGGCCACTGGTGGACCAAAGAGCAGCTCGAGTACGCCCAAGCCCGTGCTATGCCAGAGGTCCTCGAACAGCTATCGAATGAGACAGGACTACGCATCGCTTCAATGTCCACAGTCCCGGAAGCGATGACCGAACCCAACGACATGGACATCGTGCAGTCACCATGTCACCCGTACGAGCCAATCAAGGTGCCAGCGGGACACGAACAACCGATTCACTGCCTAGTGTGCGGATCGGCCTTCGCTGTCTAGCCCGAGGGTGCCGAGAGTCTGGATGCAATGGAGAGCAAGTTCCCGGATACATTGCGGTTATGACATCCAGTATTGAGGCGATCATCAGGCGCCTCGCCTCGCGTAAGCCGATGCGACCGGAGGCCACGACGCAGGCCGACATCTACATGTTGCTCACGACTGCGGCGCTCGGGCTGGACACCGATGACGTGGTGACGATGGAGTCGCAGCTCGCGGATGGCACACGCCGCCGGATTGACATCGAAGCTGGTCACGTCGTAATTGAGGTCAAGAAGGACCTCCGTGCTGGCGATCTGACTGACGCGGAAAAGCAGCTCGCCGGTTACGTCGCACAGCGAACCAAAGAACTCGGCGGCCGCTACGTTGGCATCCTCACCGATGGCACTGCCTGGCGGTTGTACCATCTGGCTGACGACCAGCTGTCCTGTGTCTCCGAGCTTGAGCTGAGTCCGCGCGACCCGGACAGGGACGCGCTACTGATATGGCTCGAGTCGGTAATGGCGACGCGCGAAAAGATCCGCCCCGTCCCGGCTGAGATTAAGCAACGGCTGGGATCCACTTCTCCCGCGCACCAGCTCGACTACGCGGCTCTTGCCGTGCTCTATCGCGACAACCGTAACCATCCCGAGGTCAAGCTCAAGCGGGAACTATGGGCCAAGCTATTGCGCACGGCTTTTGGCACCGGGTTCGTCGATGACGAAGCCTTGTTCATCAACCACACCTTGCTAGTTGTGACCGCAGAGTTGGTCGCACACGCGGCGATCGGCTGGGACGTATCCCCGCACGGACCCCTAACCCCGGCACAGATGACCTCGGGATCGGAGTTTGCCAACTCCCAGATCCACGGCGTTGTCGAGGCCGACTTCTTCGATTGGGTTGTCGAGATCGCTGGCGGAGAGCAATTCGTCACCGAACTCGGCCGGCGCATCGCACGATTCGACTGGTCAAAGGTCGAGCACGACGTTCTCAAAGTCCTCTATGAGTCGGTCATCCCCAAGGCAGAACGGGAAGGACTGGGCGAGTACTACACCCCGGATTGGCTAGCGGACCGCATCGTCGATGATCGCGTTACCGACCCCCTCACCACCCGCCTGGCTGACCCGAGCTGCGGCAGCGGAACCTTCGTATTCCACGCCGTTCGCCGCTACCTCGACGCAGCGGAAGCTAACGGAACAACCACTGGAGAAGCAGTTCTCGACGTCACCCGACACGTCGTTGGCATGGACGTGCACCCCGTCGCGGTCACCCTTGCCCGCGTGACCTACCTGCTCGCAATCGGGATCGAGCGCATCAACTCCGCGGACCGTGGGCCGCTGACCATTCCCGTCTATCTAGGTGACTCGGTGCAGTGGGAACAAAATCGCGACCTGTTCGGTGGAACGGACAGGGTCACCATCGTCACAGCCGGCAACGAACTCGTTGAAGGCGGAGGCGTCCTCTTCGGTGACGACCTAGTGTTCCCCCGGAGCATCCTCGGCGATGCCCAAAGATTCGACCAACTTGTTTCCGCAATGGCAGACAATGCGCTCGACCTCAGTGGGAAGAAGGACAGCACGCTGATCGATCCGGTCCTGCGCAGGTTCGCGGTCACCGATGCGGAAGCGACAATTCTGAGAACTACGTTCTCAACGATGCGAGCTCTCCACCGCTCAGGCCGAAACCATATCTGGGGCTACTACGTCCGTAACTTGATCCGCCCGCTGTGGTTATCCGAACCAGGCAACCGGGTAGATCTCCTCGTGGGCAACCCACCGTGGCTGCGCTACTCGAAGATGACCGAGGTAATGCAGACGCGGTACAAAGCGCTTGCAAAGACACGCAATCTGCTAAACAACGGACTCGGCGCCTCCGCTCGGGACCTGTCCACGCTGTTTGTTGTACGAGCAGTGGAGCTGTATCTGCGCGAGGGTGGCCAGTTCGCATTCGTTATGCCACACGGCACCATCACTCGCAGACCACACTCAGGATTCCGCAGCGGGAAATGGGCAGCGGGAACCGGTGACCACCTCACCGTGGCATTCGAACACAGTTGGGACCTGGCCGAAACCACGACTGGGTTCCCCATGGTCTCGTGCGTCATCCGCGGACACCGAGCTAAAGTTGCAACCCCACTACCGGCCCAGACAGTCAAATGGTCCAACAGGCTTTCCAGCGCGGACCTCCCATGGAGCGAAGCTGCACAACGCACCGCTACGTCACCGGGAACGGTGGCGGCGCTCGGCGACGACGCCGGCCCCGCGCCCTCTCCCTACAAGTCCCGGTTTCGGCAGGGGGCTGTCCTTGCCCCGCGGATGACGTTGTTCGTAGCCGAAACCGATGCAGGCCCGCTAGGAGCGGGCGCCGGCCGAATCGCGGTGGAGTCCTTCCGCTCCACCCAGGAGAAAAAGCCGTGGAAGTGTCAGCCATCCCTGGCAGGGAGGGTAGAACGGGGATTCGTGCGGCCGGTGTATCTCGGTGAGACAGTACTGCCGAACCGGTGCGTGACGCCTCGTCAGGCAGTCCTCCCGATTGTGGGTTCTTCGATCCTGAAGACGCACGAGATCGCCGAGCACCCGGGCCTCGCAGATTGGTGGGGTCAAGCGGAAGAGGTATGGGCTGGCAATAAGTCGGCAGCCGACAAGTCGCAACTGCTCGACCGTATCGACTATCACGGCCAGCTCTCTGCGCAACTTCCTACGTCCCGGTGGAGGGTGGTATACACGGCCTCCGGAAATTCTCTAGCGGCGGCCCTGGTCCGAGATGACTCCGCAATTGTCGAGCACAAGCTGTACTGGGCACCGGTAGCAGCCGAAGCGGAAGGGCACTACTTATGTGCAATCCTCAACTCCGCGACGCTGCTAGAGCGTGTCAAACCATTGCAGGCACTCGGATTATTCGGCACGCGCGACTTTGACAAGAACGTCTTCGCAGTCCCCTTCCCGAAGTACGACGCTACGGACAACCTCCACACGCGACTTGCAAGTTTGGGCGCGCAATCCGAGGAGATCGCAGCCGCTGTAGACATTGCCGGAGCCCGCACGTTCCAGGCCGCTCGCAAGACAGTTGCCGCTGCTCTGGTGGCGGCCGGCATCTCCCAAGAGATCGAGGGTGCTGTTGCGGAACTAGTGCCCCTGGAAGCCGTGCTGCCTTCGGAGACTGATTAGAACCGGGGGGTTCACCTGCGGGGTGGGAAGATCAACCGGCGTCTACTGGTGCCTCCTGCCGGGCTGTACCCCGGTGGCGGGTCAGTTGTCGTAGACGGATGCAAGGGTGGCAGAGACGTGAGCTGCGCGGTCAAGGCAGCGGTCGCACTAGTTCAGTCTGGTGCTCAGTGATCGGAGACTACCCATGGTTGAAGAACTCGATGCCGGACACCACGCGGCGCCTGCACCCAGGCGGGCCGCGACGCGTAAGTATCCACTTGGCGAAATCATGCCGCGAAAGCGGGTTCACTCTTCGAAGGTGGAGGAGCGAGTTCGGACAATGTTGCAGGGCCGCGGAATCGAACTTCTCGACCCTCATCACGGTGTTCAGGCTGGGTTGGATCCAGAAGCTGGTTACTGGCCGATTCTCACACCGGACCTCATCCTCAAGGGGCACCGTGTTGCCATTGAGGTCGATCCGACCGGGTCGCCGGATGGGCCGGCTGGCCACGACAAGAAGCGAGCTGCCGACGAGAAGAGAAACCGGCTCATGGCTGAGGCTGGTTGGACGCTGGTGCGTCTACGGCTGGGGCTGGGGGAAGGGAGCGCCATCGGTCCTTTTGACGTCGAGACGGAAAGCGTCAACGTGACCGTCGCTGCCATCGATGCGCTTGTCGAAGCAGTGAGGACGGCGATTGCGGGCAGTAGCGGGGTTGTCCGGTTCATTCCGAAGGATCGGGCCCCGCAGCGGAAACAGGCTTCGCGGCTTGGTGCAATCGGTCAGCACCAGTACGAAGCCGGTTGGTATGTGTCTTGGCTCCAGGACTCCGGGAAGCGCGCACGGTATGCACTGCTGGACGGTGGAAAGAACCTGTACGCAGGCGTCGGATGGGACCTCGAGTTTGTCGCGGACGTGGGACTGGACGCGCTTCCTCGCGAGCAGTGGCGTTCGGAGCTTGAAGCATTCTTTTCCGAGGATCCGTCCCCACTTCCGGCGAGCCGGTTTCCGTGGGGATCGGAGTTCTTTACGGGCGAGCACGATCTGAACGACCGGTTGATCAAACTACGCATCTCTGCCGAGGAGTACACCTTCACCGCCAACGTTCCCGACGTCACTGAGTTCACTGGGTCTGCACTTATCGCCAGCGGAAAAGTATGTGCCGAACTGCACCCTGAAGCGGTTAGGTTGGGCTGGGAAGTGACAACGGTTGAAGCATGCCAGGGCCGCTCGGGTGAATACCTGAGGGTTCGGCTGGTCCGCAACGCCGGGTGACTTCGCGCTTGAGCGCACGAGTTCCCGGGTTGCGGCTGGCGTCTCCGTAGCACCGTCTGCACCTTCTCTGTGAGGTACACCCATGCGGGACGAGTTGCCGCCGGTCATCGTGTGGACTTGATCGCTCTGTGGCGGTCTTCTGTGGCTACTTCTTGGCGGCGACGTACCAATCGGGCGTTCTGGCCGGAAGAATTAGAGTGAGTCGGCGGCTCACGGGTGCGTGGTGGGGTTTGCGTCGGTTTTGTCAGAGTCCGAATGCTCCGCCGCTGATCAGGATGAAGGCGCCCAGGCCGATCAGGACAGTCGGGAACAGGATAAGTTCCCAGCGCTCTAGGACTTCGGCGATCGGTCGGCGGGTGGCGACGAACTTGGCCAGGCCCACCAGTCCCGCCACCAGCACCAGGAACACGATGCAGTAGGCAACTACGGCTCCCGTGCCCACGTTGAGAAAGACGGGGACGTAGACGCCGATGTTGTCGCCGCCGTTGGCGAAGGTTACGCCGGCCACGGTCCACACGGTGACGTTCTTGCCCTCGACCTTTGCATCGTCGTCGTCATCATCGTCCCCGCGCCAGGCCTGCCACGCGGCCCACAGTCCCAAGCCCAGTGGGATCAGCCCGAAGTAAGGGATGGCCCCCGGGGGCAGGAAGGCTCCCGCGCCCAGGGAGACGAGCACTGCGGCGCCGAGGATGCCGACGAAGCCAAGATACTGGCCGGCCAGAATGCGTGCGGTGGTGCCGCGTTGGCCTGCTCCGCGGGCGAAAAACAGCGACAGGACGATGATGTCGTCGATATTGGTGGCAATGAACAGGCCGATCGCCTGCAGGGCCGAGGACAGGATCACGCCTGCACCTCCGTGGCGTGACAACCCGGCACTGAGCAGTCGGGCTCCAAGCAGGGGGCGTTTTCGTTGACCGCGAGGGTGACCTCGACCAAGGAGGATAGCGACCGCGCCAAGTGCGGGTCTGCGATCTCGTACCGGGTCTGGCGGCCTTCGGGCACTGCGACAACGATCCCGCAGTCGCGCAGGCATGCCAGATGGTTCGACACGTTCGACCGTGTCAGCTCCAAATCGCGGGCCAGCTCCGCCGGGTAGGCCGGCCGCTCGAGCAACGTCAGCAGTATCCGGGACCGCGTCGGGTCGGCCATCGCCCGCCCTAACCGGTTCATCACATCCACACGAGAAACAATAATCAGCACTTACTGAACTATACAGCGTCTGCTGAACTGTTGGGACAGCGCCTTAAAAACCTAAAGGTTGTCAAGACACTTAATCTCGTCCAGGACTACGGCCAGTTTTGAACAGGTTTCCTGGCGCTACAGGCACCCACCGGAGTCTCACTAAGTCGTCTTGACAACCTGTAGGTTCTTAAGTCGCCTTCGGTGCAGTTCATCGTTCACTGTATAGTTCAGCAAGTGCTGATTATTGCTTCTCGTGTGGATGTGATGAACCGCTTAGGCCGGGCGATGGCCGATCCGACGCGGTCCCGGATACTGCTGACGTTGCTCGAGCGGCCGGCCTACCCGGCGGAGCTGGCCCGGGACTTGGAGCTGACACGGTCGAACGTGTCGAACCATCTGGCGTGCCTCCGCGACTGCGGGATCGCGGTCGCCGCGCCCGAAGGCCGCCAGACCCGGTATGAAATCGCGGATCCGCACCTGGCGCAGTCACTGGCCTCCCTGGTTGAGGTCACCCTCGCCGTCAACGAGAACGCCCCCTGCCTGGATCCCTCCTGCTCAGTGCCGGGTTGTTGCGATGCGGGTTCAGGCGCGTGATCCCTAACTTCGGCACTCCAGGCGATCGGCCTGTTTATCGCCACCAACCCCGGTGATTCACGGGGATCTGCGGATCGCTGGGCGAAAATAGACCGAAGTGCTTCCTGAACAGGGGAAACTGGGACTTGTCTAAGGTTCCATGTTCTCCAGCAGAAAGCACTCGGTAGGTGAAGCGTACTTCGTGGTCGGCCGGTCTGTCCGTTACTGCTGATGGTGTCGGGGTGATCGCCCACGCCGGGGCCATCGCGCCTCGACTTCTGGCTGATCAGGTCGGTCTGACCGCCGAGCTGTCAGGGGCCATGGCTCGCCGACAATTTATCCCGATCCACGACCGCGGCCGTGTGCTGATCGATACCGCGGTGATGCTCGCCGATGGCGGCGAGTCCATCTCCGACATCGGCGTCCTGCGCCACCAGTCCGGCGCCCTGGGCCCAGTGGCGTCGGCGCCGACGGTGTGGCGCACGCTCGATGAGGTCACTGCCGGCAAGCGCAAGAAGATCCAGGTCGCGCGTGCCCGCACCCGGCGGCACGTGTGGTCGCACCTGCCCGGCGGGGTGCCCGCATCGGCGTGTGCGGGGCGGGATCTGGGATCGACGGTCGTGCTCGATGTGGATGCCACCATCGTGGTCACCCACAGCGAGAAGGAACATGCAGCTCCGACGTATAAGCGCACGTTCGGCTACCACCCGATCGGCGTGTGATGCGACAACACAGAAGAGTTTCTCGCCGCGAGCTTGCGCCCGGGCAATGCTGGCTCCAACACCGCTGCCGACCACATCGACGTCCTGGGCCAGGCAATCGCGCAGATCCCCGCTGCTCACCGGCGTGACCTGCTGATCCGCTCGGACGGCGCCGGCGCCTCTCACGACCTGTTGGATTGGATCACCGAGCAGAACCGCGTCCGTGGTCGACGGGTGGAGTACTCGGTCGGGTTCTCCATCACCGCCCCGATTCGCCGGGCCATCGTGACCTGCCCCGAGGCCGCGTGGGGACCAGCGCTCAATCCCTCCGGTGACATCCGGGACGGGGCCGAGGTTGCCGAGCTGACCGGATTTCTCGCTCCCGGGATGCTCGCCAAGTGGCCAGACGGGATGCGGGTCATCGTCCGCCGCGAACGACCCCACCCCGGCGCCCAGTTGTCGATGTTCGAGGAGATCGACGGGTGGCGCTACCAGGCGTTTGCCACCAACACCACCACCGGGCAACTGCAGTTTCTTGAAGCACGGCATCGGGCGCACGCCCGGGTAGAGGACCGGATCCGTCACGCCAAGGACACCGGTCTTGGCCGTCTGCCCTCACGCGAGTTCGCGCTCAACCAGGCCTGGTTGGTGGCGGTGATGCTCGCCGCAGATCTGGTGGCGTGGACACGGATGCTGGCCTGTACCGGCGAGGCTGCGGTTCTGGCCTTGTGCGAGCCCAAAGCGCTGCGCTACCGCTTCCTGCACGTCGCAGCCCGGCTGACCCGTAGCGGCCGGCGACGCCGGGTGAAGATCCCCGAAACGTGGCCCTGGGCCACCGCCATCGTCGCCGCGTTCAACAAGATCGCCGCGATCCCCAAACCAGCCTGATCTCACCTGCCCGCCCTCGACATCACCACCCGGAGACCCGCCCACCGGCAGCGCCAGCCGGCACCCCCGCACGCCCTTACGCGAAAACAAGCCCGCCGTCACCCGACAGCAGCAGTCACACCGGCCCGTGAATCAGCGGGGCCAATATCGACGACATCATCGTCCTCTCACTGTTCTTCGCCCGCGGAGCAGGCCAACGCGGCACCACTACCCGCATCCTGGCCGGCCAGTATCTCGGATTCGTCGGCATCCTCGGCGCCGCTGTACTCGTCGCCCTGGGCGCGGGGGTCTTCCTGCCCCCAGGGGCCATCCCCTACTTCGGACTGATCCCATTGAGCTTGGGACTATGGGCCGCGTGGCAGGCCTGGCGCGGGGACGATGATGACGACGACGCAAAAATCGACGGCAAGAACGTCACCGTGTGGACCGTGGCCGCCGTCACCTTCGCCAACGGCGGAGACAACATCGGCGTCTACGTCCCCGTCTTTCTTAACGTGGGCCCGGGAGCCGTGGTCGCCTACTGCGTCGTGTTCCTAGTGCTGGTGGCAGGACTGGTGGGCCTGGCCAAGTTCGTCGCCACCCGCCGGCCGATCGCCGAAGTCCTGGAGCGCTGGGAGCACATCCTGTTCCCGATTGTCCTGATCGGCTTGGGCGTCTTCATTCTGATCAGCGGCGGAGCTTTCGGACTCTAACGGCGCTCTTCCCTGCCGCAAGTGAACAATCACAGAAGGCCGCCACCGAGAGGCCAACTCCACACCGGAGCGCACCAACTCGTTTGGGAGTAAGCAGCCTGACGTCAGAGGCGACCGAAGTCTCCATGTAGCGGTCGGTGGCGAAAGGCATCATTTGCCCACGGGCTGCGAGTTCGGCGAGCTCGGAGGTAGCGCTGGTGACGTGGCCCCATTGGCTCAAGGCTGCGGGACTCCCGAGCGGTGGGCGAAGGGCGCGGCGGATCGTACAAGGTTCCCTCACCGGACTAGAGGTTTACAGGGTCTGACTCAGTTCAGTCCGGCATAGGAATGCAGGCCTGAGACGACGATGTTGATGAAGAAGAGATTGAACACGGTGGTTGCGAAACCGAGGATATTGATCCACGCCGCTCGTTTTGGTCCCCATCCGCTGGTGCTGCGCGCGTGCAGGTAGCCGGCGTAGATGACCCACGAGATGAAGCTGACCGTTTCTTTTGGGTCCCAGCCCCAGAAACGGCCCCAGGCTCCTTCTGCCCATACTGCGCCGAGGATGATTCCGACACTGAAGATGGGAAAGCCAATGATCGCCGTTCGATAGGCGACGCGATCGAGTACCTCCGCTCCCGGGAGTGGCCTGGCCAGGCCTGCGAATCGACCTTGTTCTTGGCCCTTTGGTTGCCACGTGCGCAACAGGTACAGGATGCTGGCGATTCCGGACGGGAGGAACAGTGCCGCGCCGAGGCCGATAATCGACACGTGTATAGGCAGCCAGTATGAGCGGAGCGAAGGTACGACAGGTGCCGCATCTGAATACAGACTCGTCCCACCAAAGAAGAGCAGAACCAGAACTGGCGCAAGAACAAACGGCCAGGCGGTGCGAAGCGCTGGTTTTCGCAGCACGACCAACGATGTGCCAATCGCGAGCAGGCAGGTGAACGAGATGAACTCGTACATATTGCCCAACGGCACTCGGTCTGTCGCGAGCCCTCGAAGCAGCACTGAAGCGGCGTGGAAAAGGAAGGCGGCTGAGGTGAATAGCAGGGAGATTTTCGCCCAGCTGGTGCCGCGGTCCGAGCGTTTGTCTTCCTCGCCGCTTCCGGTAAGTGACGTCGAACGGACGAGCACCGTACCGTCCGGCGCCTCCTGAGATTCTGCTTGGCGAACGTCTGCTGACATGTGCGTGGTACTGCGGGGCTCTCGATACATCGCGTAGTAGACGATGGCCGCAATCATAGCCACCGCGTAGAGCGCGAACGCGGTCTGGTAAGTCGTGTCGCTGTAGGACGATAACGTCTCGTCGATGGGCACTTCAGCGAGCACTCGCTGTGCCAAAGAGTGGACGATCATTGATTCCTGTCCCTTCCTGGGGCGCCGGCGGCTGCCGCCGTGCCGTTCGAGTGTTCCTGGTCGTTCATGCTGGTCGGCGTGGAGGCCGCCGCGTCCGTCAGCCGATCGCGGATGATGTCGAATTCTCGACCCCACCCCGCGCGATCGGTTTTGGCAAGCCCGCCCAGTTCGATGACGGTCCTGCCGTCCTGCGCGGTGGTGATGCGCGCCCAGAGGCGGCGACGGGTCACCAGAAGTGAGAGCACGAGCCCTCCCACCATCGTGAGAGCGAAAATGCCGACCCAGTTTTGTGCCGGATCGTAGGAAACCTGGAAGTTGGCGAATTCCTCGGCTCCGTCGAATGTCACCGTTGTGCCGTCCGGCAGTTCGGTTGATTCGCCCGGGCGAAGATTGACGCGGGCTTCGCGTTCTAGAGCGCCGGACTCGATGAGCGCCGGGTCGAGGGAGAACACTGACTGAGGTTGCCCAGAGTCGAGTCCTGTGTCGCCCCGAAGAACATCGATCGCGACGGCCGGATCGGTCATCGAGGGGAACCTAGAGGATAGGAGGTTGCCGTCAAACTGTGCGGTCGGAGCAAAGAGCCCTTGGATCACGATCTGGTTCTTGCGGCGGTCCTCGAGACGGGGGTACATGCCGGCAGGTTGGTCAAAGCGCAGAATCCCGGAGGATAGAAAAGTCACTAGCTCATCCGGTTGCCATTGCTGGATGTCCGTACGTACCTCGCCGTTTGGGAACGTGACAGTGAACCGAGGAGCGAACCCATGGCCCTGCAGGTACACGCGAACATTGTCGAGACGCAGGGGGTGATTTACCCGTAGTTGAACTTTGTCCCAGGTCGTCGGATCGGTATTTGTCAGATCGGTGGTGTAATCGATGTTGGACCGGAACATCGCGGCTTGACCAGTCGGAAGATAGTCGGCCGCGAAGTCTTTGACGTTGAAACAGAATGGGTGCAGGTTCGTGCCGTCCACGAGCAGGCCTGCGCGGAACGAGTCGAAGGCGGCGGGCGTGGTATTGCAGAAGGCGGGGGAGTCTGGTTCGGCGATGATGACCCGCATGCCTTCGTAGTAGATGAACTTTCCGACCGCGAAGGCGATGAGCAGTCCAAGCAGCGAGAAGTGGAAGACGATGTTCCCGATCTCGCGTGAGTATCCGCGTTCGGCGGAGAACTCGGTTGCGCCGGGGATTCGCCCGTCGCCTTCTCTCACTGTGCGGCGCCACCTCTTGAGCTGATGGTCCACGGCCGCTGACGCTTCTTGGCGCGTGGCCGTGGTGACCAGTGTGGCCGAATGAGGCAGTCGTCCAAGATTTCTGGGAGTGGCTGGTGGCGCGGCGCGCAGTTGCCGTACCAGGTCGAAGGACCGCGGGAGAAGGCATCCGATCAGAGAGGTAAACAGCAGCGCGTAGATCGCGGTGAACCACCACGAACTGAATACGTCAAACAGCTGAAGCCGGTCGTAGATCTCACCGATAAACCCATTCTCTGCGATGAAGTCGTTGACGTTGCCCTGGTTGAGGCTGCGCTGGGGAAGTAACGCGCCAGGTATGGCAGCGATGGCTAGGAAGAAAAGGAGAACAAGCGCGGTTCGCATGCTGGTCAGGACACGCCAGGCGTTGCGCAGCGGCGAGATAATCCGATTCAGCAGGGTCCTGCGATAGGTGCTGCTGGGCGCAGCCGAGGGGTCACTCATCGTCTCTCTCTGACTCAGGCCTTGGTGAGCCTGCAGCTAGGGCGCGGTTGTCAACACAAGTCCGTTGGGCACGCTAGATCGGTAGCACTGTGTCGGTGATCGCGAAGTCCCGCAGCCAGGCGATGAACAACGCCCACACGCCACTGAACAGCGCTATTCCCACTGCAATGAGCAAGACGCCGCCAATGATCTGAATTCGTCGACTGTTGCGTTGGAGCCAGCCGACAGTTCGAAGTGCCCAGGTGGAGCTCCAGGCGACGAGGATGAACGGCAATCCCAGCCCGAGGCAGTAGGCCACGATGAGCATGACGCCGCGTGTGCCGCTAAAGCCGCTGCCCGCGGCGACGGACAGTGCGGCCGCCAGCGTCGGTCCCAGACATGGGGTCCAGCCGAGCGCGAACACTCCACCGAGTAGGGGAGCCCCCGCCCAGGTAGAGACGGCCTTGGGTTGGAATCGGGTATCTCGTTGCAGTGCCGGCACGAAGCCGATAAAGACCAGCCCCATGACGATGGTGATGACCCCGCCGATGCGCTGAAGCAGCATCTCGTGCGGTGCGAGGTACTGGACGGTGCCGAGCACCATCGCACTGAGTAAGACGAACACGACCGTGAACCCGCCGACGAAGAGCAGTGATGCCCCGACGACCCGGTAGCGCGAGTGTTTCCTGGCCTTCTTTTCCTCAAGGGTGATCGTTTGAGACTCGCTGCGGCGCTGTTCGGCCTGCGCCACGGTGACCGGTGGCCGCTCGGCGCCCACGACGCTGGACAGGTACGCGAGATAACCGGGGATCAGCGGGATTACACAGGGCGAGGCGAACGACACCAGACCGGCGAGAAGGCACGCACCGAGTGCCAACAGAAGGGGCCCGCTGGCCGCAGTCTGCTGGAACGCAGAACCGATACCTTGCGCGAGCACCAGCCCATCTGCCGGCGACACGGCGCCGGCGACGACTAGATCGACAACGCCCGTCACGACGTGACACCTGCATCGTCGGCCACCAGCTCGGCTACAACGTCCCGGAGTTGGTAATCGGTGATTTCTGCCAGATACACCGAGGCCACCCGGTGCTGCCGGTCAAGCAGAAGGGTCGCTGGCACGATCGAGGTAGGGAAACCGCGAAGTGCGCCCACGACCCTGTTGGTGGGGTCCCAGATCGACGGGTAGGTGACGCTGTTGTCGCGCACGAAGTCGACCGGCTTGTCGCGATTGGGATCGCGCAGATTAATGCCGAGGACGGTCGCTCCCTGCGGTTCGAACTCCTCGTGAAGACGCTGAAGATCATCGACCTCTGTGCGACAGGGCGCACACCATTGGCCCCACGTATTGAGGATCACCACTTCGCCCTCGTAGTCGGCGAGCCCGATGGTCTGGTCTGGATCAAGTAGATCGGGGCCGGCGAGCTCGGCGACCGGCTTCCGTTCTTCTTCGGCGTAGTGAATTTCGACTTGTCCGTCCGGGCTAACAAACTCGAACGTGCCGCCCTGCGCGACCGCATCGGTGCCGGTCCCACAACCTGTGAGGACTAGTGCGCCGCCACACAGGGCCCCCCACAGTCGCGCGCGGAAACCAACGTTTCGGATACTGCCCATGCTGCTCACTCCGGTCTGCGACGGGTCAATGCCCCTCGGCTCCGAACCGGCGGTGCCGCACGGGGTGGCTCTCTCGAACACCAGTGAGGTGACTGGCGCCAGCGAGATCGTCCCACTGTCTGATCGTGCCATAGCCGATACCCGACCTTTGAAACGGCCTGTACGACTCGGTCAGAGCTGTAGATCTGCGGTCGACTGGGACGTACCCGCCCATCTTAAGTTGCCCCGTGGCTTCAGCGCCTCTTGTGTTCGGATACCGCAGCCAGGGTTGGTTCACTCGACGCTGTACTGTTCAGCGTATGCTGACTGTTGTTTCGCGCCAGGACGTGATGAACCGGCTTGGTCGCGCGATGGCTGATCCGACTCGGTCTCGTATTCCCCTGAGGCTGCTGGAGGGGCCTGTGTATCCGGCCGAGATTGCCCAGGGGTTGGGGTTGACGCGGTCGAATGTGTCGAATCATCTGGCCTGCCCCAGGGATTGCGGGATTGTCGTCGCCGAGTTGGAAGGGCGACAGCATCGGTACGAGATCGTCGATGCCCATCTGGCACTCGCGTTGAACGCGCTGGTCGAGACGACTCTGGCCGTCGACGAGAACGCACCCTGTCTGGATGTGCAGTGTCCGGTCCAGGGGTGCTGCGGTTCCGAGGGGGGTCGGCGGTGACGACGTCCGCGTGTGGTTGTGAGCCAGCCGAGCCGGTGACTGGCTCTGAGGAGCATGCTTCGTGGTGGCGCAACAGCGCTGTGCTCATTCCGGTGTTTTCAGGGCTCACACTTGTGCTGGGTCTGGTCCTCGAATGGTTCGTCCGTGGCGCCTGGGCTGGGACTGCGGCAGCGTGGCTGTTCTGGATCGCTCTACTTCTGGGTGCTTCGCAGTTTGTTCCGGGCGCTGTGCGGGGCCTGTTCGCGAGGGGTCGGCTGAGCATCGGGCTGTTGATGACGATCAGCGCCGCCGGTGCGGTCGCGCTGGGGTTCATCGAGGAGGCCGCCGCTTTGGCCTTCTTGTACTCCATCGTCGAGGCGTTGGAGGATCGGGCGATGGACAAGGCCCGCTCGGGCCTGCGGGCGCTGTTGGCGCTGATCCCGTCCAGTGCCACGGTCCTCGGCACCCACGGCGTCGCCCGCACCGTGGGCGTCGAGTTGCTGGAGCGTGGCGACGTCATCCGTCTGGCCGCCGGGGAGCGCCTGGCCACCGACGGGATCGTTCGTGTTGGGCAGAGCAGTCTTGACGTCTCGGCGATCACCGGTGAATCGATTCCCGTCGAGGTTGGCCCAGGCGATGAGGTGTTGGCCGGATCGATCAACACCTCCGGTGTTCTGGAGGTGGAGGCGATTGCCCCGGGGACAGACAATTCCCTGACCACGGTGGTGGGACTGGTTGAGCAGGCACAGGCAGAAAAGGGGGAGCGGGCACGTATCGCTGACCGTCTGGCTCGTCCGCTGGTGCCGGGTGTGCTCGTCCTGGCTGCTTTGGTTGCCCTGATCGGTTCGATCGTCGGCGATCCCGGGCTGTGGATCGAGCGAGCACTGGTGGTTCTGGTCGCCGCCTCGCCGTGTGCGCTGGCGATCTCGGTGCCGATCACGGTCGTTTCCGCGATCGGTGCGGCCAGCAAGTTCGGGGTGATTATTAAATCGGGTGCCGCTTTCGAGCGCATGGGCTACCTGCGGCACGTGGCCGTGGACAAGACCGGCACCTTGACCCGAAATCAGCCCACCGTCACGCAGGTTCTCACCAGCGGCGAGGCGTCCGAGGGTGAGGTCCTCGGCTGGGCGGCCGCTCTCGAGGCCCACAGCACCCATCCGCTGGCCGCGGCGATCACCGCCACAGCAACCGAAGTCCCCGCCGCGCGGGAGGTCACCGAGACCGCCGGCGAGGGAATCACCGGCCTCATCGATGGCGTCCGCACCGCCGTCGGCAGCCCACGCTGGCTCAACCCGGGCCCTTTCTCAGAGCGCATTCACGCCATGGAGAGCAGCGGCGTCACAGTGGTGATCGTCCACCGCGACGATCACCCGGTCGGGGCGATCGGGGTGCGCGACGAACTGCGTCCGGAGGCCAGGGAGGTTATGGCATCGCTGGCCTTGCAGGGCATGGGCGTATCGATGCTCACTGGCGATAACACCCGTACTGCTGACGCTCTGGCCACCGAGGCAGGGATAGCCGATGTGCGTTCCCAACTGCGTCCGCAGGACAAAGCGCACGCCGTCGCCGAGTTGCGTGACCGTGGCTGCGGGCCGGTGGCGATGATCGGCGATGGTGTCAACGACGCTCCCGCGCTGGCCTCTGCGGACATCGGAATCGCTATGGGAGCCACAGGCTCCGACGCTGCGATCGAGTCAGCGGATGTCGCGTTCACAGGCGACGATCTACGACTGATCCCGCGGGCCATAGACCACGCCCGCCATGGCCGTCGCGTCATCTCTCAGAACATCATCTTGTCCTTGGCGATCATCATCGTGCTGCTCCCGCTCGCGATCACCGGAATCCTGGGGCTCGCGGCCGTCGTCCTGGTCCACGAGGTCGCCGAAGTCTTCGTCATACTCAATGGTCTGCGTGCCGCACGTACGAGGCAGCTCGCGCGACCCCCGAGTGGGCACACTGTCGAACATGAAGAAGTCCGACACGCACACCGGCCGGCGCCGCTACCTCTTTGACACCACACCGGGTGCCGGTCCTGCGTCATCCCCCTGGCGCGGAAGGGTGAGCCAAACCGTTGTGAGCCGCAGCCGAGGCACGAGCGGGCCTGCCCACTTATCGCTAAATGGTGCTAATATCGCTATATGGCGATTAATTTTAGGGTGCCTGATGCGGTGACGTTGGAGGATCGGAGCGCCTATGCAGTGTTGTTCCATGCTCTGGCTGAGCCGACTCGTCTGGCGTTGTTGGAGTATCTGATCAGTGGCGAACATCGGGTGCGGGATCTGGTCGACCATATGCATCTGGCGCAGTCGACGGTGAGTAAGCATCTGGCGTGCCTGCGCGACTGCGGGTTGGTCAGGATGCGGATCGAGGGGCGTTCCTCGTGGTTTTCGTTGGCTGAGCCGGCCCGGCTGGCGGATCTGGTGGAGGCCGCGGATGCTGTGCTCGGTGCCTCCGGGGTGTCGCCGTCTTTGCGTGATCATCGAGATCACGATGAACTGAACCTCGGGCAGGGGTGAGTGGGGTATGGGACATAGTCATGGCCACGATCATGGGGTTGGTTCTCAGCAGGTCGATCGCGGGATGCGTCGCCGGCTGCTGATCGCGTTTAGCATCACCGCGATCATCGTGGTGGCGCAAGCGGTCGGCAGTGTGATCACTGGCAGTCTGGCGTTGCTCACCGATACGGCCCATGCGTTGGCTGATGCGTCGGGATTGCTGGTCGCGGTCATTGCCGCGACGATGATGTTGCGTCCACCCAGTAGTAAGCGGACCTGGGGGTTCGCCAGGATCGAGGTCATCGCCGCGCTAGGGCAAGCCGTCCTGCTGATCGTTGTCGGTAGCTACGCCGCGATCGAAGGCGTGCGCAGACTATTTGAACCGGCGGTGGTGCCCGGCACCGAACTGTTGGTGTTCGGCGTGATCGGCCTGGCCGCCAATGTCGCCGCGATTATGGTGCTCGCCTCCAGACGCGAAGCCAATTTCAACATGCGTGCAGCATTTCTGGAGGTACTCAACGACGCACTGGGGTCGGTCGGGGTGATCATCGCCGCGGTCGTCATCAACACCACCGGCTTCCAGCGAGCCGACACCATCGCCGCGCTGTTCATCGCCGCCTTGATCATCCCGCGCGCGGTCGCGCTACTGCGCCAGACGGTTCGGGTGCTGATGGAGTACACCCCCCCGGGACTCGATCTGAATGAGGTTCGAGACCACATACTGGAGCTGGAACATGTTCGGGACGTGCACGACTTGCACGCCTCCATGATCGGTACTGGCCTGCCCGTCATCTCCGCGCATGTCGTGGTCGAAGATCAGTGCTTCGAATCCGGTCACGCACCGCAGATCTTGGAGGAGATCCTCACCTGCGTCAAGGAACACTTTCCCGTCTCCTTCGACCACGCCACCATCCAACTGGAAACCGCCGCTGTGCGAGACCGGGAATCGCCCGCAGTCCAACACGCCTGACGTGCGATAAGCGGCCATGGGCGGCTCACACTTTGACGAACTTATAGTGGGGGTCCGGCCTGCGGGGCTGCTCGGCGTGGCGGTATCAACGGGATTTGCCGGTCCCAGAGCCGCCCACGAACCCCGGTGATTCACGGGGATCTGCGGATCGCTGGGCGAAAATAGACCGAAGTGCTTCCTGAACAGGGGAAACTGGGACTTGTCTAAGGTTCCATGTTCTCCAGCAGAAAGCACTCGGTAGGTGAAGCGTACTTCGTGGTCGGCCGGTCTGTCCGTTACTGCTGATGGTGTCGGGGTGATCGCCCACGCCGGGGCCATCGCGCCTCGACTTCTGGCTGATCAGGTCGGTCTGACCGCCGAGCTGTCAGGGGCCATGGCTCGCCGACAATTTATCCCGATCCACGACCGCGGCCGTGTGCTGATCGATACCGCGGTGATGCTCGCCGATGGCGGCGAGTCCATCTCCGACATCGGCGTCCTGCGCCACCAGTCCGGGGCCCTGGGCCCAGTGGCGTCGGCGCCGACGGTGTGGCGCACGCTCGATGAGGTCACTGCCGGCAAGCGCAAGAAGATCCAGGTCGCGCGTGCCCGCACCCGGCGGCACGTGTGGTCGCACCTGCCCGGCGGGGTGCCCGCATCGGCGTGTGCGGGGCGGGATCTGGGATCGACGGTCGTGCTCGATGTGGATGCCACCATCGTGGTCACCCACAGCGAGAAGGAACATGCAGCTCCGACGTATAAGCGCACGTTCGGCTACCACCCGATCGGCGTGTGGTGCGACAACACAGAAGAGTTTCTCGCCGCGAGCTTGCGCCCGGGCAATGCTGGCTCCAACACCGCTGCCGACCACATCGACGTCCTGGGCCAGGCAATCGCGCAGATCCCCGCTGCTCACCGGCGTGACCTGCTGATCCGCTCGGACGGCGCCGGCGCCTCTCACGACCTGTTGGATTGGATCACCGAGCAGAACCGCGTCCGTGGTCGACGGGTGGAGTACTCGGTCGGGTTCTCCATCACCGCCCCGATTCGCCGGGCCATCGTGACCTGCCCCGAGGCCGCGTGGGGACCAGCGCTCAATCCCTCCGGTGACATCCGGGACGGGGCCGAGGTTGCCGAGCTGACCGGATTTCTCGCTCCCGGGATGCTCGCCAAGTGGCCAGACGGGATGCGGGTCATCGTCCGCCGCGAACGACCCCACCCCGGCGCCCAGTTGTCGATGTTCGAGGAGATCGACGGGTGGCGCTACCAGGCGTTTGCCACCAACACCACCACCGGGCAACTGCAGTTTCTTGAAGCACGGCATCGGGCGCACGCCCGGGTAGAGGACCGGATCCGTCACGCCAAGGACACCGGTCTTGGCCGTCTGCCCTCACGCGAGTTCGCGCTCAACCAGGCCTGGTTGGTGGCGGTGATGCTCGCCGCAGATCTGGTGGCGTGGACACGGATGCTGGCCTGTACCGGCGAGGCTGCGGTTCTGGCCTTGTGCGAGCCCAAAGCGCTGCGCTACCGCTTCCTGCACGTCGCAGCCCGGCTGACCCGTAGCGGCCGGCGACGCCGGGTGAAGATCCCCGAAACGTGGCCCTGGGCCACCGCCATCGTCGCCGCGTTCAACAAGATCGCCGCGATCCCCAAACCAGCCTGATCTCACCTGCCCGCCCTCGACATCACCACCCGGAGACCCGCCCACCGGCAGCGCCAGCCGGCACCCCCGCACGCCCTTACGCGAAAACAAGCCCGCCGTCACCCGACAGCAGCAGTCACACCGGCCCGTGAATCAGCGGGGTTAGCAGGCGCGAATCGACCCCGGGGGCAGCAGCTTCCTACGATAGAGGTCATGTCGCCGTTGAAGGCACCCTCGTCCAAGGCCGCTGCCACCGTCGGAGCGCTGCGGACTCGCAGTGTGGTGCCCGTCGTTCTCCTGCTCGCGGTGGTGGCGGCAGGGGTGGTGATCCCGCTTTCGCGGATGTCTACCGAACTGGCGCTGGAGCTGATCGGGGTGCCGGACCCGGGTCTGCTCACCACGGCCGGACTACCGGCGGTCCGCGCGATCGCCGAGTTGCTGGCGTCGGTGGCGGTGGGGATGGCGCTGTTCGCCGCGTTCTTCACCCCGCCGCAGAAGGACAAGACCCTCGACGTCGACGGCTACCGCGCGCAACAGATCTCCTCGTGGGCCAACATCACATGGGCTGTGGCAGCGGCGCTGCTCATCCCGCTGACCCTGTCGGACGTATCCGGGCGTACGCTCTGGCAGTCCCTGCCACCGGACCAGTGGATCGTGGCCATCACGCAGATCGACGTGGCATCCTCCTGGCGCTGGGCCGCGATCCTCGCGCTGGTCGCCGCAGTCGGGCAACGGCTCACCATGAGCTGGCGCTGGTCGGTGATCTGGCTGGGCGTCACGGTGCTCTCGCTCCTACCCGTTGCCGCTACAGGCCACGCCTCGGGCGGCACCGCCCACGACATCGCGACCAACTCGCTGATCATCCACCTGTTCGCTGCCGCGTTCTACGTCGGCGGGCTCGTTGCGGTGATCGCCCACGCGATGCGCGGCGGCTCCCGGGTGGCACTGGCGCTGCGTCGATATTCGGTGGTGGCCACGGTGGCGATTGTCGCGCTCGGATTCTCCGGGATCATCAATGCGATCGTGCGCCTGCACCCCTCGGACCTGCTGTCCTCGACCTACGGGCTGCTCATGGTGGCCAAAGCACTGTGCTTGGCACTGTTGGCGGTGTTCGGGCTGGCCATCCGCCGGCGCATCATCTCGCGGATTGAGTCCAGGTCCGCCAACGCCCCGGTCGACCGGGGCACGCTGCTGCGGATCGGGCTAGTCGAGACGATGGTCATGGCGGGAACGTTGGGCCTATCGGTCTCTCTCGGCCGCACCCCGCCCCCGGCGCCGCTCTACATCCCCACCCGCCAGGAGTCGCTGCTGGGCTTCGAGTTGCCCGGCCCCTTCTCGTTCGCCACGGTGTTCGGGACGTGGCGCTTCGACCTGGTGCTCGGCCTGGCCTCGGTGATCCTGCTGGGGCTCTACGTGTGGGGGCTCATCACCCTGCGCCGGCGCGGCGATGCCTGGCCCGTGGGCCGGACCGTGGCGTGGGTGTCGGGCTGCGTGATCCTGTTCCTGACCACCAGCTCCGGTATGGGGATGTACATGATGGCCGACTTCGCCAGCCACATGCTCGGACACATGCTCATCTCGATGCTCGTCCCGGTCCTTCTCGCCCTCGGTGGACCGTTGACCCTGGCCCTGCGGGCGCTGCCGGCGGCGGGACGCGGCAACCCGCCGGGACCGCGCGAGTGGATCGTCGAGTTCATCAACAACCCGCTGTCGCGGTTTCTCACTCACCCGATCGTGGCCTCGGTGCAGTTCGTGGCAGGGTTCTACCTGATCTACTTCGGCGGCTTCTACGAGGCACTGGCCTCCGATCACATGGGCCACATGTTCATGAACGTGCACTTCCTCATCAGTGGCTACCTGTTCTACTGGGTGATCATCGGAGTCGACGCGGCGCCGCGTCACTTCTCCCCGCTCTACAAACTGATGGTGCTACTGAGCTCGCTGCCGTTCCACGCTTTCTTCGGCATCCTGGTCATGAACTACAAAACCGTCCTCGCCGAGTCTTGGTACTCGGGGATCGGGCTGCCCTGGATCCCAGATCTGCTGCAGAGCCAGCAGGTCGGCGGCGGCATCGCGTGGGCGGCGGGGGAGATCCCGCTGTTCATCGTCATGCTCGCCCTGGCCTGGCAGTGGTTCCAGTCCGACATGCGTGAGGCCCGGCGCGGTGAACGGCAGGCCGACCGTGACGACGACACCGAACTCAAGGCCTATAACGAGATGCTCCGCGAGATGTCCCAGACCGACCGGAGGGCGTGAAACGGCACGAGCGGGCAAAGTCGACGATGGAGATCGGAAATGGGCGACATGCTCGGCAACGGTGGGCCTACTGAGGCAGCGTTGACCGGCGTGCACTGGCGGGCGATGCGGGAGTTTGTGCTCGTCGGAATCGCCGCGATCATCGTGGGCGGTCTGGTGGCTGCGCTCACCGGTCCCACCGGTTTCGCCGATGGCTCGTGGGCGGCGGCCTACTTGGTGCTCGTTGCGGGGGTGGCCCAGGCAGGGCTGGGCGGAGGGCAGGCACTGCTTGCTGGCGCCACACTGTCCCGTCGCGTGCGTGTGGTCGAACTTCTGGTCTACAACCTGGCCAACAGTGCGGTACTGGTTGGCACCCTGGCCGGATCTGTGGTCACGGTGGCCACCGGCGGAGTGCTGTTGCTGATATCACTCATGTTGTTCCTGGTCACAGTGCGGCACTTGCGCGGGCGGACGTGGCATCTCGTGCTCTACCGGATAATTATCGCGACCCTGGTAGTGAGTGTTCCGGTGGGCGTCGTCTTGTCGGTGGTCCGGCACAGCTGACGCCCAGCGCCGGCGGGGTGCGCCGGGCAGCGGTGCGTCCGTTGCCAGTCCGGGCCAGGAGGGGCGGCTGCGGCCCTCACACGGCGCTGTTGGTCGAGTCCGAGCCGACCGTGACGCCCCGTTCTGCCAGCCACGCCACCGGATCGACAGCCCGCGAGCCACCGTCGCCCCATACCTCGAAGTGCACATGTGGGCCGGTGGAAAAACCGCGGTTGCCCATCAGGCCGATCTGCTGACCAGCTACGACAGTGTCGCCGACTTGGACTATGTTGCTGTCGTTGTGGCCGTAGACGGTCATAAAGCCGTCCGGCGACATGATCCGAATCCAATTTCCGAAGCCAGAAGCCGGGCCTGAGTCGATGACGACCCCATCGGTCGCGGCGAACAGCGGTGTACCGATGGCGTTGGCCACATCAAGACCCGAATGGGTCGCACCCCACCGGGGGCCGAATGAGGATGTTGTCAGACCGAGGGCCGGGAGGGCCACAATGGGGCGTCGCGCCTGTTCCTCGGCGATCTCACGCTGGTAGTTGAGCTCGGTGCCCACCTGCAAGGTGTCGATAAAACTTGCAGCGGAGGAGTCAGGCCCGGGCTCGTTTGACTCGCCCGCGTCATCGGAGGCGAGAAAGCGCGGCACCGAGGGGGTCGCGACCGGGACATCTTCGGCGCGCGGGGCCTCAGCGCTACCAGACGGTGGCTCGTCGGTCGCCAGGAGGACGATCTGCTGATCGTCGGCGGGGTTCGCCGCCGCGGCAATCGAAGCACCCGCGGCCAGGGCCATAACGGCGGCGATGCCCTGGGGGTTGTGCCGGGAAGGCCGACGATGGGCTCCGCGACGCCGCCGGGGTGAGCTGGCCGACCGAGCGGCGTGCTTAGGTCCTGCTCGCTTCTCCACCGTCCCCCGCATCCTGTCGTCGCCCAACCGTGATCATTTCGTGATCTGTACTCGGGCAAAGGTAGTTGCTGACTAGTCGCGGCCGCAAGGCGATCGCATGCTTGTGACGATCGTCATAACTACACACGGGGGTGTGCCGACTCTCGCGTAAGACGGGCGCTGCCAAGCTTCTTCTGGGTCGGGGGCGCCCAGATTGGCGAGCGCGTTCTCTAACCGGGTTCAGGAAGCCGGAAATGGTCACGAATTTTCTGTTAAGGGTGACAAGATCGATATCGGTTTGTTATATTCGCTCGTGTTGCCGATGAGATCGGTCACCTGCGTCGTTTTCGTGGCGCGGGATCACGAAACCACGAACGATGGAGACAGCCCATGACCGACTCGACCCGGGTGACCGTCGCAGAGCTCTGCGAGCGTTTGGGCGTGCACAACGTGACTGCGGCCGGCGGGCGCCATCGTGTGGCCAACTCGAACTCGACGGTATCGCGGTTTGTTGGCAGCGCCGTTGTCGGCGCCGCGCTCTCGGGCGGTGTTGGTCTGGCTTTCGCCCCGGCCGCCGCCGCTCAGCCCGCCGCGATCGATCAACCCCAGATCGTCGAGGCGATCCAGTCCGCGGCCGCCCAGTTCGGCATCGGGCCCGCCGAGATCCAGATGATCGGGGACCAGTTCGGAGTCGCCCCAGATGAGGTCAGGCAGTACGCCGCCGGGCTCGGGTTCGGCTCCCTCGGCGACAGCACCGGTAGCCCACAGGTGGTGGGTGCACATGCCCCCACCACGGGCACGCTCACCTCTGGGTATGGCCCGCGCTGGGGTAGTTTCCATAACGGCACCGATTTTGGTGCCCCCATCGGCACACCGCTCTACGCCGCCAAGAGCGGCGTTGTCGAAGCCTCGGGCCCGGCCGCAGGGTACGGCATCTGGATCCGCATCCGCACCGATGACGGCGAGCTGTTGGAGTACGGCCACAATGACCAGAACTTCGTCAGCGTCGGTCAGCGGGTCAACGCCGGTGACGTGATCGGGACCGTCGGTAACCGCGGTGATTCCACCGGACCCCACCTGCACTTTCGCGTACAGGCCGCTACCGGTCAGTGGGTCGACCCGGTGACCTGGCTCGCGGCACAAGGAGTGCGAGTCTAGATCTGACCTCCGCAGGGTGGCGCTGTTTGGCGGGGGAACGCCGGGCGGGTCTGGTCGCTGCGGGAGATCTGCTCGGATCAGTCAGCGACGACGCAGTGGTTTTCTTTCTTCGGGCGGGGTTGTCACAGCTGGTCGGCGTTGCCGGTCTTCCAGGTCTGCCACGGGATGTTCCAGTCGCCCAAGCCGTCGGTGCCCTCCAGCGTGGGACCGACGGTGTTGACCACCTCGACGACGTCTCCGAGCGTGTGGTTGTCGTAGAACCACTTTGCCTCTGCGTTGGTGGCGTTGATGCAGCCGTTGCTGACGTTGGTATTGCCTTGCGCCCAGACCGACCAGGGGGCGCCGTGGACGAAGATGCCGCTGTAGGAGATGCGGGTCGCCCAGTCGACCGGTGTC
The DNA here is from genome assembly GCF_002441635.1 of Dietzia sp. WMMA184. Taxonomy (NCBI): domain Bacteria; kingdom Bacillati; phylum Actinomycetota; class Actinomycetes; order Mycobacteriales; family Dietziaceae; genus Dietzia; species Dietzia sp. WMMA184. Next base: position 31,074 of record NZ_NXEI01000006.1, read on the forward strand.
CGGTACCCCTCCGGTGAATCGACCGGGACCCCGAACGTGGAGGAGTCCATGATCATCGACGCGTGCTTGTCGCTGACGTAGTAGACGCCGTTGGGGGTCGGCGTCGAACTCTTACCAAGTGAGACCGGCACCGAGTTGGTGACCTCGCCGTTGACAGTGGTGGTCATCATCTTGGTGTCGTCGTCGATTGTGGTGACGACAGCGTCACCGATCGAGAAGTCGCTACCGGTGTCCTGGGCGCCGTAGAGATCACCACCGAGATGAGCGCCGTAGATGTTGACGTCGACGGTGACCTCGGTGCCCGGATCCCAGTACCGGGCCGGTCGCCAGCGGACTTCGGACTGCGACACCCAATAGAACGCCCCCTCCACTTCGGGGGTCGTGGTGACCTCGATGGCCGCCTCGGCGGCGCGGCGGTCCTTGATCGGCTTGTCAAAGAGCACTGCGACCGGTTGCCCGATACCCACTGTGGTCTCCTGACCGGTAACGAGAGAGGCGTTGGCGGTGTCACCTGGGACGATCGTGCTGAAGGACGAGGTATCAGAAATCTGCTCGCCCCCGGCGCCGGTCGCTGTGGCCTCGATCGAGTAGGTGCGGTTGTACCCGAGAGTTTCGGTAGTGCGCCACGTCGTGCGCTCCTCGTTGAACGCCCCCTCGACCTCGCGACCCTGTTCGTTGGTAGCGGTGACCTCGTCGAAGACGCCATCGGTCACGTCCAGGACGATCGGCTCCGAGGGGTTCGCCTGCGACTCGGCGTCTTCATAGGACGTCGCGATCGCTGCGGGAACGACTTCGACCGGCTGCTGATCCGCCTGCGCGTCGTTCTCAGCATCCTCGACCGTGCAGGCGCCCAATCCAAACACGGCCACAAGCACACTTACTAGCAGAGCCTTGCGGGCTGGCGCCCCGACGTTCGTGTGGTAGGTACGCGCTAAGTTGCTCATCTTTACAAGATATCTCTCAGCCAGTCCCAGCTCGTGGACCGGTCCGGCGGATTAACGGGGCCGCGCACCAGCCCCGCGCCACCGCGATGCGGCCGGTGATTGGAAAGTCGGCAAGACTACTATGTGCCAGGTGAAGCGGATCTCTCGCATGATCAAGCCGGGGTGGTTGATCACCGTTCTATTCGTCGGCCTTTTCGTCTACCTATGCTTGACGACGCTCGCCCCCTGGCAGCTGAACAAATACGATGATCTCAAGGCCCGCAACGCCCAACTTGTCGACGGCGGCGTTGCAGGGCCGGTCCCGCTGGAGGAAGTGGTCGGGCGCGACGGAACTCTCGAGGACTCCCAATGGCATCTCGTTGCTGCAACCGGGAGTTACCTACCCGTGGAGGATGTCCTGCTGAGGATGCAGTCCGTCGACGGCGAACTCGTCTACCAGGCCCTCAGCGCGTTCCGCACCGACGGCGGCGACACCCTGCTGGTCAACCGCGGATGGGTCCGCGTCGGCGAGAACAACACGGTCCCGGACTTCCCGCCCGCGCCGCCAGGCGAGGTCACCATCGCTGCTCGCCTCAGGATCCCAATGGACGCACCCGCCGATCCTATTGTGCTGCACGACTGGAACATGGTGCGCAACATCGACCCCCCGGCCATCGCTGACCTCCTCGGCACAGAACTGTCGCCCTATTACCTCCAGCTCCCCGGCGAACAGCCGGGATCTCTGGAACCGATGCCCCTGCCGTCACTCGAGTCGGGCCCGTACTTGTCATACGGCCTGCAGTGGATGGCCTTCGGGATCATGGCCCCCGTCGGCCTCGGCTACTTCGTGTGGAGTGAGCTACGCCAACGCCGTCGTCTGAAAGACGACGAGAACGACACCGGCACGGTGCCGCCGGGCGGGTCCGAGAACCGCCCCGTCCGCCCTGGCGAGGACAGCACGAGCTCACAGGGCGGGCCTGGCCTTTCCACAGCCACGGTCGATGAGGGCTCGCTGGATGAGGTCGTGGACTCGGACCGGCTCGTGGCGGCAGCCATGCGGGATCGCTATGGTGACCGGTTCGCCGCCGAGCGTCGGCGCAGCTTGCGACAGCGAAGCCGCTTCGACATCTGATCGTCTGCGATCGCCCGCAGTGGTGCCCTCTACTGGACCGGAGTCGGGCAGTAGGGCTGAAATATGTCCAGGGCGCGAAACTCTGAACTTGGGCCGCCGCAGGCTGCGGTGAGCCGCCCCGACTGACCCCGAAAAGTGACTCGGAAACACCGGTCAGCTAACCGGTGGGCGTCTCTAGACGAGAGTGATCCAGTAGTCCCAGAAGCGGTGAGTGATGAGCAGCAAGATTAGTAGGTACCAGGTGGTGAGGATCGCACCGCGATAGTCGGTGACCGTGGCGACAATTCGTGCGAGAGCGGCCGAGTCGCTGCGGCGCAAAGGTTGAAGATTGTGGACAGTGCAATACCAGAAGATCGGTATCGTTACCGCCCAGACGATCATGCAGTACGGACACAGGGCACCGATGCTGTACAGGCTCTGATAGATCAGCCAGTGGATGAACACCACCGCGAAGGTGACACCTATCTGGATGCCGGCCCAGAACCAGCGCCGGAATGCTCCCCCTGCCAGGAGGGCGGCGCCGAGGGCCACGGTGGCGGCGAATCCGGCGATGCCGATGATCGGATTGGGGATACCAAAAGCCTCGGCCTGCGCCGTGGTCATCACCGACCCGCAGGACAGGACCGGGTTAATGCTGCAGGACGGAACGTAGTCAGGATTCTCGAGCAGCGCGACCTTCTCCACCAGCAGCACAACCGCCGCGACCAGGCCGATGAGCCCACCAACGATCAGCAGAACAGCGAGTCTGCGACGGGGGGCCTGATCCGGATCGACGTCGGTAGATAGTACGACCGGGGTGGCAGGGCTATTCGAGGGCAGCATTGATGCTGTTCTCTAGATCGGTGACGCTGGTCGGGTCGAGGCGCTCCCCGTCCAGGAAGAACGTCGGCGTGCCAGTGACCCCGAGGCGCTGGCCGTCTTGCTTGCTCTGTTCGATGCGACTGAGGGTGGCGGGGTCGTTGTATGCGCGCTCGAAGCGGTCCATGTCCAACCCCAGATCCTCGGCGTAGCCGAAGAATGTGTCCCTCTGCGGGGTTTGTTGGTGGCCCCACTGCTCGGGCGTTTCAAACAATCTGCTGTACATGGCCTCGAACTGGCCTTGCTCGGCGGCGGCCTCGGCGGCCAGGGCCGCCGCCATGGAGTTGTCGTGCAAAGGCATGTGACGCACCACGAACGTCACCCGATCCCCGTACTGCTCGCGGAGGTCCTCGACCGTCGGGTAGAGCGCGATACAGGCTTCGCACTCAAAATCGAGGAACTCAACGAAGACAGCGTCACCGCCTTCGGACAGTCGGGGGCTGTCCTCACGAACCAACTGCGCGGTGTCCGGGTTGTCGTCGGTGGCTGCCTGCTCGGAAACTGGATCATTCCCGGCAACCAGTAACGCCACAACCAGGGCGACCAGAGCAATCGTGATCAGCGCTAGCGAGAGTTTCAGGTTTTTAGTCAACAGATTTGTCGCTTCCCGACTTGTGCGTGCCCTGACGTGATCACTCGATGATAATCGGTCAGTTGTTGGCTCGGCGGTGAGGCTGGGCGGAAACGTTAATCCTTGACGGTTGAGCTGGCTATCCTTCCACTGCGCTCTCGCCGACGTAGCCGCCCTCTTGGCACCCCGGTGGGATCGCGAAAACGGAAGAGCCGATCGGAACCGTCCAGGTGTTGAGCATGTCCTGTTCTGCCAGTCGCTGCTGGATCGGCACGAACTGGCGTACCGGGTCGGCCTGGTAGGAAGCAAACAATAGGCCGGAGTTGCTGATCTGGCCGGGATCGGGGGCATCGTCATAGTTGTACGGTCGTCGCAGGATCGTCTCGGCCCGGACCCGCGGCCGGGCCCGGGCGATGTGTGATTCTGCCGGGATGACGGTCAACCCGGTGTGGTCTATCGCCTCGAAGTCTGCGGGGTCGTGTTCCGCGGTCCCGGTCAGTGGCGCACCTGAGTCGAGTTTCCGTCCGATCGAGAGCTCGCGGGAACTTCGTTCGATCTCTTCCCAGGTGTCCATCGTCATCCGGATACGGCGCAGCACCAGGGAGGTGCCGCCCCGCATCCATCGCCGGTCGGCGCCATCGGAATAGAGCAACTGGTCGTAGTCGGCATCGGCCGGTGAGGGATTGGCGGTGCCGTCAATCTGACCGAAGAGGTTGCGTTGTGTCTGCCCGGACGGGTCGGTGCCCACGGCACGGCGGAACCCTCGCTGCGCCCACCGCTGAGTGACCGCGTCGCGAACACCTGAGGACAGAATTCGGGCCGAGTGTGCGACGGTGAGCGGGTCGTCGGCACAGACCTGCAACAGCAGATCGCCGCCGGACCACCGGTCCTCAAGCCGGTCGATCTGTGGGAAGTCCGGCAGCGGCTGCAACCACTCCGGAGTGCGGTCTCCAAGACCGACCTTGCCGAGCAGCTCCGGGCCGAAACCGATGGTCACCGTCAACCGGGACGGTCCATCAGCCAACTCGTGCTGCAGGTCGGCCAGACCGCCGCGCCCCTGCGTGAGCCGGGCCGCGTCCTGCGTCCACGCTCGCAGTACGCCGATGAGGTCGGTGCCGCGAACACCCTCTCGCAGATCGAATGCCACATACGCCGCATGCGCCTGCGGCGCCGTGGTGACGCCGGACTGACGGTCACCATAAAAGGGCTCGGTGGCCGCGCCGACGGCCCGAGAGTTGGCCACCGCGTCGCGATCAGGGGTCCGCGCAGTGGCGGTACGCTCACCAACTCCCCACCCCGCCGCACCTCCGGCGACGGCGGCCCCGCCGACCAGGAAGGATCTGCGATTCAACGCCGAGCGATGGTTTTGGTCGCCCATGTCCCGTCACTCCCCGCCCTGGTACTGCTCATTGCCCCCCTCGAACGACCGTGCCGAGGCGACGATCTCGCTCGTATCGCCGTTCTCCAATGTGAGGGTCACGGTGACTTCCTGGCCCGTGCGGATCGCTTCGTGCACTCCCATCAGCATGATGTGATTCCCGCCAGGCTCGAACACAAGCTCTCCGCCCGCCGGGATGACAAAGCCGCCCTCTCGCGCCCGCATCATCGAGCCACCCGCCGCCCCCGAGACGGTCTCGTGCAACTCGGCCTCACCGGAAACCGCGGAGGTCACCTCGACCAGGCGGACATCCGCATCGGATTGATTTCGCACGATTCCAAACACCGGTGCCATCGCGCCGCCGTCGCCGTGCGCGTTCGAATCACCGGAACCGGGGTCACCAGTGACCTCGCCGTGGTCAGTACCCCCATTGACGTCAGTGGCCTTGACCCACGCATCCTCCACCACAATGGGCGCCGCGCCAGCGGTCGCGGCTGCGGTCGTCTCCGTCTCGGTCTCGGTGTTCTCCGAGGTGCACCCGGCCAGGCCCAGGGCGACCGCGGCGATCACCGCGACGAAGGGGGTCCTACGCATAGCTCACTCGCATCCATCTAGCTCCACGCACTTGAACCGAGACAACCCCTATCTCCAAACGGAGCGCCGCACCGGCGTGGAAAAGTTACGGCGCAGTTCGGACTGCAACGGCTAGCCAAGAGTCTATAATGTGGCGCTTCGGTCCGGCCCACCGGTCGTGGCGTGCGGTGGAAGAGACAGAGCCGGGCCGCATCGGCCGGGTACGGCCGCGTCGTCACCTAGTCGGACAGGTACGACCGAACTAGAGGCGAGCGCGACGTCATCGACTGGCTGCCGACCAAGCGGGCTCGCGCTCTGCGGGCAGGGGATAGACCTGCCGGGTCAGCCGCTGCCAGGCATCTGCCGCAGAATATCGGTGCAACTCGGACTCTCTGTCGCGGAAGGCGCGCAGGTCCTGACATCGCGCGTCGTGATCGTCGCTGACCCGCCACCAGATCTCACCCCACCTCCCGACTGATCCGGGCGCGCACCGCTCAGGCCGCGCAAGCGGTGGAACCGGTGCTCTGATGGTGGCGCTAGGAGCGCACCCCGACAGCGGCCACCAGGCCGAACAAATATAGAGCCAACGCTGCTACGGCCACCTCAGTGGTCATGAGGTCCCCTGGCTTGCCGGGCCGAAGCTGCTGGCATCTCCAAGGCCTCGGCCTTGTCGCGACCGGTGAGGGTGGCCACGATCAGCACCACGGCGCCACCGGTGATGAAGACATCGGCGAGGTTGAAGGTAGGGAACCAACCGGTGTGCAGGTAGTCAGTCACCACCCCGTCGGTGGCGCGATCGATGAAGTTGGCCACAGCTCCGCCCAGGATCAGGGCCAGCGCCAGTCGTACTGTGCGCGTTGCGGTGCGGGTGGCCCGCCAGGCGAAGATCGCCAGCGCACCGATGATGAGTCCAGTGATGGCGAGAACGACGCCGGCGGGAAGGCCATCGCCGAGGCTGAACGCCACCCCGGAGTTGAAGCCCAGGCGCAGCTGCATTAGTCCCAGGTCCACCGTATGGCCGTCGGCCAGTGCTCCGCCCGCCCAAGTCTTAGCTCCGAGGTCCGCCGTGGCCAGCAGTACGACGGAGACGACCAGAGCAGTTCGCGCCAGGGCACCTTGTTCGCTTTGGTGGGGTGGTTCAGTAACGGGATTGACGTCCTTCGGCATGACGTCATCCTCCTCGACTCGAAGCCCAGGCGGCAGGATACCTCGATCGCGAATGACCAAGCCCCCACGTGGAGGCGGTGTTCAGGCGCAGCAGGAGGTGGGTAGTTCGGTGTGGAAGGTGCCTGCGACCAGGCGCAGGACTTCAGAAGTGGTCAAATACGGGGCCCAGATGTCGGCAATCTGGCGGGTGGTCATCCGGGCTGTGATGGCGTAGGTCGCCGCGAGCATGATTTCTCCGGCGTGGTCTCCGATGGCGCTGAGTCCGAGGATTCTTCCGGTTTCTGTTTCGGCGACCATTTTGATCGCCCCGCGGGTGTCCTGGTCGACTAAGGCGCGCGGCAGGTCTTCGAAGCTCATCACCCGGGTTTGGCAGCGGTGCCCGGCGGCCCGGGCTGCGGCCTCGGTGAGCCCGGCGGTGGCCAGGTGGGGGCGGGAGAAAATCACCGCTGGCAGTCCGGTGTAGTCGACGACCTCGCCTGGGCCCTGCGGATCGGTGCGAAGGGCATTGGCGGCGGCGGCTTTTCCGGTGGCAGCAGCGACGTAGACGAACTGGGGTGCCGAGGTGGCGTCACCGGCGGCGAAGACGCGCCGGTTGGTGGTGCGCTGATGCTCGTCGACGAGGATGAATCCGTCCGGGTCGGTGGTGATTCCTGCGGCTGGCAGGTTGAGGCGGTCTGTGGACGGGCGACGCCCGGTGGCCACCAGTAGACGCTCTGCGCAGTGGCTGCGGCCCGAAGCGGTGCGGACTGTGACCTGTGCGTGCTGCCGGTCGACAGAGGTGGCGTGCTCTTCGACCACCGTGATCCCGTCCTGGGCCAGGGCCTGGCGAAGGATGGCGACCAGTTCCGGCTCGGCAGCAGGGGTGATCCTGCCGATGATGGTCACCCGGGTGCCCAGATGGGCGAAGAGTTGGGCCTGTTCGATACCGACGTAGCCACCGCCGATGACGATCATGGAGTCGGGCAGTTCAGTTAATTCCATGGCGGTGGTCGAGGTCAGATGCTCCACCTCGTCCAGCCCGGTTACCTCCTTCGGTAGTGCCGGTTCTGCTCCGGTGGCCAGTACCACCGAACCGGCCGCCACCGGATCCCCATCGATCACCAGAGTGTCGGGATCGAGGAAGGAAGCCTCCCCACGGCGGATTTCGAAGCCATGGGCGTTCGCGACGTCGGCGTACTTGGTCTCTCGCAGTCGAGTGACCAGCTGGTCCTTCTGCTTGACCAGCGCTCCCAGATCAACGTCCCGGGCAAGGGTGGGGACCCCGGGGAAGGGATTGGTCAGTGCGGCCTGGCGGGTGCCGGCAGCGGCCAGCAGCGTCTTGGACGGGACGCACCCGATGTTCACGCAGGTGCCGCCCATGGTGCCGCGCTCGATCACCAGCACCGTCCTGCCGGCCTGTCGAGCGGTGATAGCGGCCGCCATGGCTGCCCCGCCGGAGCCCACCACCGCCAAATCGAATTCGAAACCCAGTTCCATCAGATGGCCCCTCTCTTTCTTCGCTCATTAGGATGGACCCTCCAGTGCACTGGAAGGTCAAACCAGACGGTCTTGAAGGAGCGGTAATTTCAATGAGGATCGGCGAACTGGCTGCCGCGGCGGGCACCACTCCGAAAACCCTTCGCTACTACGAATCCGTGGGCCTTCTCCCGCCTCCACAACGAACCCTCAACGGTTACCGTGACTACCCTGAGCACGTGATCTCCCGGCTCGATTTCATCCGGCGGGGCCAGAGCGCGGGGCTATCGCTTGCCCGCATCGGTGAGATCCTCCGGATTCGCGATGACGGACAGGCACCTTGCGCTCACGTCGATACACTCCTGGTGACTCGACTGGATGAGATCGACCAGCAGATAGCCGACCTTTTGCAGCTGCGTCAGGCAGTGGCCCAGCTCCAGTCCGCCAGCCGCACAGTGGACCCTGCGACCTGCCAAGCCGAGACAATCTGCCGTTACCTCTGACTGGCGGTGCTGTGGTCCACGCGGGACGCACCTCCTTCCCTGCCGGCCGGTGGCCGCGACCCGGCGGGGGGTTGTCAGGTGAGTCTCATGGTGGTCAGGCAGGTGAGGTCCTGGTCTCCGGTGGCGATCGGAACCCTCCGACAGATCCAGGGAGGTTCAAGATCAGCGTGTCGGACTCCGGCGAAGGAATCGCCCCACACCACCTCGGCCACCTCTTCGGCCGCTTTCTACCGAGCCGACACCTCACGCGGCCGCCACAGCGGCGGCAGCGGTATCGGCCTGACCATCACTCGCGCACTCGTCGAAGCCCACGCCGGGCACATTCGAGCACACAGCGACGGGCCCGGCCAAGGGGCAAGCTTCACCGTCACAATTCCGAAGCCTGGCTAAGACGACCCCGGTGTAGGGGCCTGTAGGAAGCTCAAGCGGTGCGCAATCTACAACTCGGCATCGTCGGCTTTACAGAACGCCTGGATGGCGGAGGGTGGTCTGCTTCAGGCGCTGCTGTTGAATGCATTGCGGGCGGCGGCTACGACGTCGCGGATCGCGCCGGTGGCATGTTCGAGGTTCAGCGGCGGTGCCCATTGCGCAATGACGGCTGCTTCGACCGCAGCGGGGTCGGGGTGCTCGCACCAGGTCAGGTGAAGGTGGATGTGCATCCAGTCCGTGAGCCTGGCCTCGTCGTGGGCGATCAGCACGACGCGGTCGGTGCGCTCAGTGCGGTAGCCGTGCTCGGCGAGTAGCAGGCCGGCGAGGGTGCGACGCAGGGCCGAGCTTCCGCTACGCCGCAGGTGGTTGCTGATGATCCGGCGTCGCAGGTTCGAGGCGATCCCGATGTAGAGCAACCGCAGTTCGTCGTGGTGCGGATGGGCGGGGCCGGGCAGGTGCGGCAGTATCTCTGGGGCTGCCCACCACGCATATAGCCCGGATACCGCGGGTAACGTGGTCAGGTCTCCGAGTGGGTGGGTGGTGGAACTCAGGGCCGCAATCGTGGCCGCCGGGCCGAGGGGGTCAGGGGCGGTCATGCCAGTACGCCTGATAATCCGTCGGTGACGTCGAGGTAGCCGACATCGCGCAAGGCCGCCTCGAGAACCCGGACATACGGAAGATGCAGTTCGGTAGCCATGCCGTCGAGAGTCGTTCGGGCCGGCAGGCCGCGCAGTCCGAAGGTGCGCCACAGGTGCAGATTCTGGCGGGTGATCCCGATTCGGCGGGCCAGCTCGGCCTCACTGACGCCGTAGGTGTGCTTGTGGGCGTCGATGAGTTCGACCAGTCGAGGAGTCTCCATGGCCCTGAGTGTCAGCCTGTGTCACGAGTGTCGTCAAGGGACAGTTAACGGTTACGACAAGCGTCACTTTACATAACGCGTCTTATCGGCGCATGCTCCCCAGTTGCAGGTGTCGGGTTATGCGCTGGCGAGTCGCTGCGCGGCCCATTGGTTGAGGGAGACGTGGTTTTCTGCCGCCTCCATCACCAGTCGACGGTGGACCTCTGCTGAGGTGCGGACGTAGATGGTGCCACTGTAGGAGCGTTCGGCGAACGGTTGCGGCACGGCCTCGCCTGCGGCGGTGAGGTCGTCCACGACGCCGGCCACGACCTCCACCAGGCCCTGGAGGGCGTCTGTTTGGTCCTGCTCGAGGTAGGACAGCGAAGGAAACTCCAGCACGGTGGCGACGTACTCGTTGTCGTCGGGGGACCACTGGACTCGGTACGAATAGTGGTGGACATCGATATCGCTCATGACTGCTCCTCCATCTTTGTGATCGCGGCGAGTACTTGTTTGACTTGGTACGGCTTCGCTTGGCCGTTCTTGCCCCGTTGGATGTTCACCCGGGGATCGCCTGGCCAGGGCATTTTGAACACCGCATGGCTGGTGCCCTGCTGGCGAGGCTCACCGAAGACCCGCAGGCACAGTGTGTGCAGGTCGTTGTAGGACACCGACTTCGGGTTGCGCTCGATTGCTGCCCGGAGCTTATCGGCCTTCGTCACCACCTCATGCTAGCGCATGCGCTAGCATGAGGCCACCCTTGGCGCGGCCTGGTGCGTGCACGTGGACTGTGTGTCCGCGGCGGGGAGTGGGCAGGCGATCGCGGGGGCATCCCTGGCATGGAGGCCCACGTCGCTGTTCTGGCCTGCGAATCTGACGTAATGCAACATTATCGGCACATATTTATCGGGAGTGTCATCAGCTGCGATTACTGCCGGCTACCTGCGATAACGTGCTTTGTGCTGGTGGGCGCCCCGGAGAGCCCGGACGGCGAGGGTGGTGCTGTGGAGGGTGATGCGTGCGGGTTGCTGCAGCGTGCCGCAGGTCCCTTGCATTAGATGCAGGTTTCCACGGGTTGGGGGTCGTCGTGGACAGTGTTCCGGGCTTTGTTCCGCGGGCGTGCTGGTCGCGACATCGGCCGGGACCAGGTCGCCCGGCTGATGCGGGCTGGCGGGATCGAGGGCGTCCGGCGCAGCAAGCGAGTGCGCACCACACAACCCGACCCGGGGATGCCGCGCCGCCCTGACCTCGTGCGTCGCGACTTCACTGCCACCGCGCCGAACCAGTTGTGGGTCACCGACCTGACATTCGTCCCGACCTGGACTGGCGTCGCCTACGTCTGCTTCATCATCGACGCCTTCTCACGAACGATCGTCGGGTGGCGGGTCGCCTCGCACATGCGCACCACGATGGTCCTCGACGCGATCGAGATGGCCCGCTGGTCACGCGGCACCCAGCTGACCGGCCTGCGGTGTCACGGCGATGCCGGGTCGCGGTTCACGTCGATTCGCTACGGCGAACGCCTCGCCGAAATCGGAGCAACTCCCTCGATCGGCACCATCGCAGATTCCTACGATTAATGCGCTCGCTGAGACGGTCAATGGCTACTACAAGGCCGAACTCATCCGCGGCCCTGCCCGCGAGGGACGGCCGTGGAAGACCGTCGAGGACATCGAGCTGGCCACCTTGAGCTGGGTCCACTGGCACAACAACGACCGCCTGCACGGCTATCTTAATGACGTGCCGCCAGCAGAGTTCGAGGAGACGTTCTACGCTACGAAACGGGCCGACCAGACCCTGGTCGGAATCCAATAGCCGAGCCTCCATCAGACCCAGTGCGATTCAGTCGGCACCGGCGTGAGCGCGTTGCCAGATCGCCATGTTCAACGCGTCCGGTGCCAAGTCGGTTTCCCGGATCTTCGAGACCTGCCACCCGACGACGCGGGCCGTAGAGCGTTCGTGGCCGAGTCAACGGTGCGCCCGCGCGCGGGGGCACACACCAGTGTTTCTACGGTATGTAGAATTTAGACGGCTGAGGCGGGAATCGTCTGCGGTGAACCTGCCGGTGAGGACGTGTGTGGATGATGATGCGCAGGTCGACGGCGCGGCCCGCCGAGGGAATCGACCCCTGGGTGCTCGAGGCCGAGCGGACTGTGAAGCGGACTTCCGCACGCCCGGACCTCGGGCCCGCGCCGAGTTCCGCCCTCGTGGCGCTGGGACTACTGGCTGCCCTCCGGGCACTGGGGCTAGTGCTGGTGGCGGAGGCTGTGGCGCGAGGCATCGCGGGACTGGCGGCCGGCACCCTGCCCGCCGGGTCGGTGCGGGCGATCCTGATACTCGGTCTGGGCGGTGCGCTGCTGCGGGCCGCTGCCGAATGGGCGACCGAGACGAGTGCCCGCAGGGTAGCCACCGCCGTCAAGCACGGCCTGCGGGGCAGGCTGTGGCGCCGGACGGTGCGAGCGCACGACCCCCGGGGCGGGACCGCGGTGCTCGCCACAGATGGGTTGGACGATCTGGACCAGTATTACGTGCAGTCCGTGCCTGCCATTATCGCGGCGATCGTGGTGCCCCCGCTACTGCTGGTACGCATCCTCGCCGCCGACTGGGTCAGTGCCCTGGTGATCGTGGTGACGATCCCACTGGTGCCACTGTTCATGGTCCTGATCGGCCGGCACACCGGTCAACGCACGGACGCGGCGTTGAGTGCGCTGACCAGGCTGTCCGACCATCTGGTCGAACTGGCTCGTGGGCTGCCCGTTCTGGTCGGGCTCGGCCGCGTCGAGGAGCAGACGGACTCACTTGACGCCATCCAGCGGATTTACGGCCGTCGCACGCAGGAGACGCTGAGGTGGGCGTTCCTGTCCGCCCTGGCACTTGAGCTCATCGCGACGATCTCTGTGGCGGTAGTAGCGGTCTTCTTGGGTCTCCGCTTGCTTGGCGGGTCGATGGACCTACAGCCCGCACTGCTCGCGCTGCTGCTCGCGCCAGAGTGCTTTACCGTGTTTCGCCGGGTCGGGGTGGCATTCCATGCGTCACAGGATGGCCTCGCGGCTCTGCACCGAGTGCGCGAACATCTCGAGGTAGCACCCGGGACTGACCTGCGAGAAGCCCACGGGGCCACGGTCCGCGTCGCAGGGCTCGAGGTTCGCTATTCCGGTCGTGGGGCCGCGGCATTGACTGGCCTCGATGCAGAGCTGAGCGGCATCGTCGCCGTTACCGGGGCCAGCGGAGCCGGTAAGTCCACGTTCCTCTCGGCTCTGGTCGGGGCGCTGCCGGACGATGCGACAGTGCGCGGGCGAGTCATGGGAATCGAAGCGGACCTCGTGGGGTGGTCACCCCAGTCGCCGCGGGTGTTCGGTGCCACCCCGCGGGAGGAACTCGAGTTGTACGGCGCGGATCCCGCGGCCGCGCTCGCCGAGGTCGGACTATCCCGGGTCGACGAGTCCGCTGCCGCCGAACTAAGCCCGGGGGAACTCCGGCGCCTGTCTGTGGCGCGTGCACTGGCCCGCGTGGACGCCGGCGCCCGCCTGCTCGTGCTCGACGAGCCGACCGCCCACCTCGACCACCATGCCGCTGAGCTGGTCCGGGGCGCGATCCTGCGCCGAGCCGAGCGTGCCACCATCGTGCTTGCGAGCCACGAACCGAAGACACTCGACCTCGCCACGAGCACCGTCCGGATCTGTGGCCCGACCAGCCGTGCAGGCGGCGACGCATCTGCGCTCCCCATGGCCCGGCACCCCGAGTTCCAGGACCCCGAGGCCGTCCCGGGCAGTGATCTCGGCGTCTCGCGGATCCCCGCTGCGGACGGCAATGCCGACCCGGGCCGCCACGAGCGGAGCCCGGAACAGGGAGTCCGGGAGGGGGCGGGCGATCCGATGTCTAGCGGGGTAGGCGGCACCGGGCGTCTGTCGCTCGGTGCGCTGATCGGTGCCCACGGCGGGCTCTGGGCGGGGGCGGTAGGACTCTCGGTGCTCGCCACCTCCCTGGGCTTGGCTCTCACGGCGCTTTCGGGATGGTTGATCGTCCGATCGAGCGTCGAGGAATACATCATGTATCTCCTGGTGGCGATCGTCGGAGTCCGAGCGTTCGGGATCGGACGCTCGGTGGCCACATACGCTGAGCAGTTGCTCACCCACCACGCCGCCTTCCGGACCATCGACGATCTCCGACTGCGGCTCTGGCGGGCGATCGCAGCACGAGGTACCGGGTCCCGGCGACTGCTCGAAGGTGGGGCGCCGCTGGACTACCTCGTGACCCAGGCCGATGAACTGCGGGATCAACTCCCCCGGGTCGTTACGCCCCTGATCTCCGGAGTGGCCGTACTGCTGGGGGCCACGCTCACCACCTGGTTGGTCACTCCTGAGTTCACCGTGCTGGTGGGGGCGGGCTTGGTCACGACCATGGCACTCGGAGCGGGCCTGGTGGCAACGGTCGAACGTGGGGGTGACGTAGCCAGGGTCGCGGGTCGGTCTCGTCTGGTGCGGGGATCGGCGTCATTGAGTGCAGCGGCTGCGGACCTGCGCGGTAACGGGGTGGCAGCGGCGGCGGTCGCCCGACTCGACGAGATAAACCGGAAGCAGTCCGCCGACGAACGGCGCGCGACCCGCGGCGCCGGGCTCGGCACGGCGGCGGTGACAGCAGGCACGGGCATCCTGGCGGTGCTCGTGGCAGTGACCGATCCGGCGGTGGACGCGGAACGAGCCAGTGTGATTGCTCTACTGTGCCTGGCGCTGGGCGAGCCTCTCGCCGCGTGGGTCGCGGCAGTGCACCGTGTGCCGTCCGTGCGCTCACTGCTGCACAGCCTCGGCTCCGTACTGGGACCCTTCCCGCAGGCCACGTGGGGCGTTGGTGCGCCGAACGGGCCCGTAAATTCGGTGACGCTGGAGCAAGTGAGTGTTCGGTATCCGCACTCTGCGCGCCCGGCCGTGGCGGGTGTGGATGCTGTTGCGCGCACGGGGCGCTGGTTGTTCCTCGACGGGCCGTCCGGATCGGGAAAGTCCACACTCCTGTCCGCCGTGATGGGGGCACTGCCCCTCAGCGGCGGAACGATCCGGGCCGACACCTCTCCGATCACGACGTTCGCCGAAAAGGCATGGCGATCCCGCGTGGCCTGGTGCCCGCAGGACGCCTACGTCTTTGACTCCACCCTGCGCGGCAATCTTCTCCTGTCCAGGCCGTCCGCGCAGGCCCCCGACGACGCCGCGATGCGACGGGTCCTCGAGCAGGTCGGCCTGACCCCGCTGCTCGACGCGCTCCCGGACGGTCTGGGCACCCGGGTCGGAGCCGGTGGTCGGGCGTTGTCGGGAGGGGAGCGTCAACGGTTGGCGGTGGCGCGAGCACTGCTCACTCGCGCCGACGTCCTCCTGCTCGACGAGCCGACTGCGCACCTGGACACGCCGACAGCCGACGCCATGATGAGCGACCTCCGCACCGCCGCCGATGACAAGGTGGTGATCCTGGTCTCGCACCGCCACGATGACCGGCGGCCCGAGGACCAGGCGGGCCGACTCAGCTGAACGGGCCGGAGCGAGCCGCTTGGCCCGCCCTGTTCATGACTCGTGGCCGGGAGCCGGCGCGCCGAGACGGCGGAGTCGATCGCTCATGCGGCCGCCGTCGTCGTAGTCGTCGTGGTCGTCGTGGTCGCCATAGCCGCTACCGTCGGCCGCACCAACCCTCAGGATCGCGCGGGCCACCACTTCGTCCCGTACCTCTCGGCGGGCTCGGTCGTCGGCCAACATCTCCACCATCGCGGCGACCTCCGTCTCCGCGAGGACCGCGGTGGGAAGTCCCGGTAGTGCGGACCGCCAGGCCCGGAACGCCAATTGCAGGATGTCGTGCCGCTGCTCCACGTGCGCGCGTTCGTGGGCAATCACGGCCGCGAGCTCGTCGGGATCCAGGTTGTCGAGCAGCCCCTGGGAGAGCACCGTGACGGAACCGGCGCCACGGGGGATGCAATATGCCACCGGTGCGGCCTCGTCGATCACGCGCGTTCGCGCGCGGGTCGGATGGGGCGCCGTGAGTAGTTGGAGCAGCGTCAGATGTCGGCGCCGTTGCCGCGTGACCTGGACGACGGTCGCACCGAGGTGAGCGAGAAGATAACAGCCCAGCAGGATCGCAGGGATCACCGCGGCCAGGGGATGCTCCGGCGCGACCGCGCGGCCGATCAGCGCGAGTGCCCCGATCATCGAGACCCCGCCGGCCAGGCCGATGGCCTGCCAGAGAAGGAGCGCGCGGGCCGGGGCGTGCATCGGCCAGCGCGCGCGAGCCAACAGAACCGGCACCGGCCAGGCCAGGGCCAGGGCGACCCCGGCCAACAGGAGCCCCACGGCGCCGGTGGACATCGCCGACTGGGGGATCAGCCGTTTCCCTTCAGTAGCGTGCGTAACGCCGCCGCCTCATCGTTGGAGACCCCGCCGACGAACCGTGCAAGTACCGCGTGCCGGTCCCGGGAGTCTCCAAGGACTTCGTGCATGAGTTCCGCGGTGTACTCCTCCCGCGAGGCCACAGCGCGGTAGCGGTGGGGGCGCGCGGTGCGATCCGAGACGACCAGACCTTTGCGTGCAAGGCGGCTCAAGACCGTGAGCAGGGTGGTCACGGCGGGTGGGCGCTCCCGGGAGCTGTCGAGCACGCCCTTGACGTCGTACGCCGTCACCGGCCCACTGTGGTCCCAGATCACGTCCATAACGGCACGCTCCAACTCGCCCAGGGTCGCCACGGTGATCCTCTCCTCCTGCTTTGTAGCCGGATTCTATCAGTGGCGAAAGAAATTCGACTCTCGGTAGAAATATTTCTACGCTATGTAGAATGCCGATGGCGGGTGAACACGACACCCGATCCGGTGAAAGGGGTTGGCGTCCTATGGACGTTGTCGAGATCGCACGCTGGCAGTTCGGCATCACGACCGTCTACCACTTCCTCATGGTCCCGCTCACTATCGGACTCGGGGCGATGGTTGCCGTGATGCACACCGCCTGGGTGCGCAGCGGCCAGGAGAAATTTCTCCGGATGACCAAATTCTGGGGAAAGCTCTACCTCATCAACTTCATCCTCGGCGTGGCCACGGGCCTGGTCCAGGAGTTCCAGTTCGGAATGGCCTGGAGCGAGTACTCCCGGTTCGTCGGGGACGTGTTCGGTGCCCCGCTCGCGCTCGAGGGTCTGCTCGCCTTCTTCCTCGAATCGACCTTCCTCGGTATCTGGATCTTCGGCTGGGGCAGGCTGCGCAAGGGCGTGCACCTCGCGGCCCTGTGGTGCGCGGTGATCGGATCCTGGGTCTCGGCGTACTTCATCATCGTCGCCAACTCGTGGATGCAGCACCCCGTGGGCGTCGAGCTCGGCGAGGACGGCCGGCCGGTCATGACTGACGTGTGGGCCGTGCTCACCAACAACACCGCACTGGCAGCGTTCACCCACGCCGTCTTTGGTGCGCTCGTGGTGGGAGGGATGTTCCTGCTCGGGATCGCCTGGTACCACCTGTGGCGCCGCCGGCATGACGGGATCGACACCGTCGACGAGCGCGGGCACGTGATCGTGGGGCAGGCCCAGGACATACCAGGACGCGACCGCACCGACCACGGCGTCTGGATCTGGTCCCTGCGATTCGGCGCGATAGTCGCCATGGTGGGGTTCCTCGGCACAGTCGTCACCGGCGACATCCAGGGCAAACTCATGTACGAGCAGCAGCCCATGAAGATGGCTGCCGCAGAGGCCGCCTGCCACTCCGGCTCCTCCTTCTCGGTGCTCTCGCTGGGCAACCCGGGATCCACGGACTGCCGCGACGTCACCACTCTCATCGAGGTCCCCGGCGTTCTCGGCTTCCTCGCCACCGGGGAGTGGGGCGTCGACATGCCGGGTATTCGCGACCTCGAACCCGAGTACGTGGACCGTTACGGCGAGACGATTCCGGACGACGCCCTGTACGGCGACCGGGCGGGCGCGCAGATCGAGTACGTCCCCGTCATGTGGGTGACCTACTGGGGCTTTCGCCTCATGATCGGCCTCGGCGGGATAGTCGCCGCCGCCGGAGCGGTTGCCCTGTGGCTCACCCGGCGCGGCACCGTCCCCGGATCCCGCGGGCTCATGCGACTCGCGCTCGCCGGAATCCTCGCACCGTTCGCCGCGAACATCGCCGGATGGATCTTCACCGAGATGGGCCGACAGCCGTTCGTCGTGGCCCCGAACCCCGCCGTGACCGGAGCCGACTCCGTGTACATGTACACCCAGGCCGCCGTATCTCCCGGTGTGACCGCCGGGGAGCTGCTGTTCTCCCTCATCTCCCTGGGCTCCGTCTACGGGGTTCTGCTGGTCGTCGAGGTGTACCTGCTGGTGCGGTATACGCGCGGTGGAGTCGCCAGTGCGATGCCCGAACTCGTTGGTCAGGACGACGACGACGTCGACGACCCGGACGGCGAGCACGACGACGTGCTGTCGTTTGCCTACTGACCACGAGACGAGGAACAACCATGGAACCCCTTGCAATCATCTGGTTTGTCGCCATCGCCCTCCTGTGGACCGGGTACCTCCTGCTCGAGGGATTCGATCTGGGCGTGGGCATGCACATGATCTTCTCGACCCGCAGCGAACGCGACCGCCGCGTCATGCTCAACACCATCGGCCCCGTCTGGGACGGCAACGAGGTGTGGCTCATCACCGCCGTCGCTGCCCTCTTCGCCGCGTTCTCGCCCTGGTACGCCGCGCTACTGTCCGCCCTCTACGTGCCGCTGACCCTCGCGTTGCTCGGACTCATCGTGCGGGCCGTCGGTATCGAGTACCGGGGCAAGGTCGGCACAAGGGTCTGGGCGACGTTCTGGACGTACATGATCGGCCTCGGTTCCGCGGCCGTCGCGTTCTTCATCGGCGCGCTGCTCGCGCTCACCTCGATCGGACTGCCTATCGACGGCAACGGCGACCGCGTCGGCGGTCCCTTTGCCTGGCTCTCGTGGCCCGCCCTCGTCGGTGGCCTCGCCGTGGTGGGATTTGCCCTGGCCCACTCCGCCACGTTCCTGGCGCTCAAGGCCGACGGCCCAGTGCGGCGGCGCGCATCCGGTTTCGCCGTCCGGTGGGCTCCCCTCTGCCTGCTGCCGCTGCTCGTCTGGATTGCGATGGTGCAATTCGAGCACGGTGCCGGACCGGCGGGGTGGACGGTCGCCCTTCTCGCCGTGGTCTCCGGTGGCGTCGGATGGGCTCAGGCACGCGCGGGCCGGGAAGGGCTCGCGTTTACCGGCTATGCCGGCACCGGCCTGTTCGGGCTGGCCGCGATCTTCCTGGCCATGTTCCCGGTTCTGCTGCCGTCCACAATCGACAGTGCCTTCGACATCACGGTGCAGTCCGCGGCGCACAGTACGTATACCCTCGGCGTGTTGACCGCCATCACGGTCGTGGCGCTGCCCGTGATCCTCTGTTACCAGGCATGGAGCTACTGGGTATTCCGGCACCGCGTCACACCCGGGATGATCCCCGAGCCACACGTGGTTCTGCCGGCGATTCTGCGGGCCGAGACCGGCGGGCGCTAAGCCTGGATCCACCGATGAGATGAACTTCTAGCGCGGTGTGGGAACGCGAGAATGCCCTTCTGAACTGGCAAGATACGACTTGCTTAAGGTCCGTATCGCCAATTCAAGAAGGGCATCCCGCAGATGCAACTATCTCACACTCTGCCCGTAAGCTTCGCGACGTTCGATGAGCCCAACCTCGTGTCGGGCGCCGGCCTCGTGCCGCTGATGAAACTCGCCGACCGGGCGGGCCTGCACCGGCTCGGTGACGAGCATCTGAGCGTGCCCACCGACAAGGGCTCCAACGGTGGAGTGAAACTGGCCTCGCTCGTGGCCGGGATGGCCGCAGGCGCGGATAGCATCGACGACATGGCCCTGCTGCGCCACGGGGCGATGGGCACACTCTTCGACCGCCCGTACGCCCCTTCGACGCTGGGATCGTTCCTGCGGCAGTTCACCTTCGGCCACGTCCGCCAAACCGATGCGATCGCCTCGCGGTTCGTGCGCGCACTGGCCGAACACACCGGACTGCTCGGTCATGAGTCGGACACCGGGACGGTGATGGTCGATATCGACGACACGATCGTGGAGGTCTACGGACACGCCAAGCAGGGCGCCTCGTTCGGCTACTCCGGGGTACGTGGCCTGAACGCGCTGCTGGCCACGGTCTCCACCGAGCAGGCTGCTCCGGTGATCGCCGCTCAACGGCTGCGCAAGGGCTCTGCCGGGTCCCCGCGAGGGGCTGCCCGGCTGGCCACCGACACGCTGGCACTGATCCGCCGCACCCACCTTCACGGCCGTGACGTGCTGGTCCGAGGCGATTCGGCGTTCTACTCCCACAGCATGGTCACCGCCTGCCTGGCCGCCGGAGCCGAGGTCTCGGTCACCGTACGCATGGACCCGGCGGTCAAACGTGCCATCGCCACCATCGACGACGACGCGTGGACCACGATCAACTACACCGACGCGATCTTCGACGAACACACCAACCGTTGGATCTCCCGCGCCGAAGTCGCCGAGGTCGACTTCACCGCATTCACCTCGAAGCCCAAGAACGACCAGGTGCCGGGTCGGCTCGTGGTGCGCCGTATCCCCGACCTGAATCCCAAGGCTGCAAGTGGGCAGGCGAGCCTGTTCGATACCTGGCGGTTCCATGCGTTCTTCACCACTACATCCGTAGAGCAGTACGACACAGTGGCGGCCGACAAGACCCACCGCGCACACGCGATCATCGAGAACGTCCACGCTGACCTGAAAGCCTCCGCGCTGGCGCACCTGCCCTCGGGCGTGTTCAACGCCAACGCCGCCTGGCTGACCTGCGCCGTCATGGCGTTCAACCTCACCCGCGCCGCCGCCACCCTGACCACAAGCTCGAGCCTGGCACGCGCGACGACCGCGACGATCCGCCGCAAACTCATCAACATCCCGGCCCGGATCGCCTCCTCAGCCCGGCGGCTCCGACTCCATCTACCCGAAAGCTGGCCATGGCAAACAGCCTGGCAGGCGCTCTACGACACCGTCTTCTCCCCGCGCCGGCCCAACGTGCCGATCTGACTCCCAACTCCAGCACCTACGACCAGGAACCAAAGTGGAAAGCCGGGCAGACCGGCGGACCTCACACGCCCTCCATACGGTCACGACCCACGACCATGCCAGCGACCGCCCCGGCTACTTCATCGGTGAATTGAGGCTAAGAGACTCGTTCCACCGATGTCGAGCGTGAGGGCGGTGTGACTCTCGGTCTGCCGGTCGAGGGGTTTTGGGCGTGCGGGATCGGCCGGTCGGGTCCGGCTCGTCCACTTGAGGTTCTCCGGTAGTGCGGGCGGGTTGGTGAGATCAGGGCGCGGCTGCTGAGGCTGGCAATAGCACTCGGTAGCGGGAACACTCCAGACCACGAGGTGGACAAGACAGTGATGGGGCCGCTGCACAAGCTCCTATAAGGTCCCACTCTATGGGGCACTATCACCGCTGATACCGTTCACCTTCTTTGCGCTGCGGTTTCCGCCTGGTGCGACCGGTCCGCAGTGCCAGTTTCACCTCACGTTTGAGGCCGCCCCGGGCTTGGAAGTACAGCGCTTGGTAGATCGTTTCGTGGCTCACCCGCATGCTTTCGTCGTCGGGGTGATCCCGGCGCAGACGATTGGAGACCTGTTCCGGGGACAGCTTTCGGAACAGACCTTCCTCGACCGCTGCCCTCAGGACCGCGTTCGTCACCAGTTTGGCCTGCTTGGGCCGTGACCTGGCCACGGCAGCAGCTCGATCGGCCTGGTACGGCAGATGCCGGCCGGTGCTGCTGTGCCGGCGGACCTCCCTCGAGACCGTGGAGACGTTTTTGCCGATTCGTGCCGCGATCGTGCGAAGCGAGTCCTTAACCACGAGACCGTCGGCGATGGCAACCCGGTCCTCGATCGACAAGTAGCGGTCACTAACCGCGGGACTGACGACAGCTTCACAGATCGCACTGGTCACCGTCTGTGTGTAGCCGGATTCGCGCCGGTAGTCCACAACCCTGCCATCAGGGTGGACTCGCGTGTCGCCGACCTTGCGGATGCCTTTGCGTCAGTCACGGCCGGTACGCGGGTGCACGCCCACCTCGCGGGCAGCTCGCGCTGTCGACCAGCCTTGCACCACTAGCTCATCGAAGCGCCGTTTGGCCTCGCTCTTGCCTCGCGGACGGATTTTCTCGCTGGGCACCAGACCCTGATCGACCAGGATCGCTGCGTCCTTCACCGATGTGCCGCCGTCGACGAGCCTGGCGAGCTCGTCGCCGAACCGAGCACAGTCCTGCTGAAACGACATGATCGCCGCAACCTCTCGTTGAGAGTGTTGCGACGATCACGTGAACCCGCCCGGCCGGCGGGGCTTTGCTTCTGTGAGGATAGCGATTTTAGAACAGTCGCGGTGTCGGTGAGGGCAGAGTTTCTCCGGCCGCTTGTGCGTAGGCGATGGGGTCCCAGCCGCCCGCGAGGGCGGCACGGACGGCGAGGGACCGCTCGACACGAGTGCGTCCATCGGTCGGGGCGCGGTGTGCGCCGGCGCGACCGAGCGAGACGGCATAGCGCAGATTCGCTCTTTGGGTGGAGACGATGACGTGCTCCTGGTCGACGCGAACGCACAACGGCTCATTGCACCGATGCTCACCAATCGCGCATACGGAATCCTCCCCGTAGGCCCCGGTGATTCACGGGGATCTGCGGATCGCTGGGCGAAAATAGACCGAAGTGCTTCCTGAACAGGGGAAACTGGGACTTGTCTAAGGTTCCATGTTCTCCAGCAGAAAGCACTCGGTAGGTGAAGCGTACTTCGTGGTCGGCCGGTCTGTCCGTTACTGCTGATGGTGTCGGGGTGATCGCCCACGCCGGGGCCATCGCGCCTCGACTTCTGGCTGATCAGGTCGGTCTGACCGCCGAGCTGTCAGGGGCCATGGCTCGCCGACAATTTATCCCGATCCACGACCGCGGCCGTGTGCTGATCGATACCGCGGTGATGCTCGCCGATGGCGGCGAGTCCATCTCCGACATCGGCGTCCTGCGCCACCAGTCCGGGGCCCTGGGCCCAGTGGCGTCGGCGCCGACGGTGTGGCGCACGCTCGATGAGGTCACTGCCGGCAAGCGCAAGAAGATCCAGGTCGCGCGTGCCCGCACCCGGCGGCACGTGTGGTCGCACCTGCCCGGCGGGGTGCCCGCATCGGCGTGTGCGGGGCGGGATCTGGGATCGACGGTCGTGCTCGATGTGGATGCCACCATCGTGGTCACCCACAGCGAGAAGGAACATGCAGCTCCGACGTATAAGCGCACGTTCGGCTACCACCCGATCGGCGTGTGGTGCGACAACACAGAAGAGTTTCTCGCCGCGAGCTTGCGCCCGGGCAATGCTGGCTCCAACACCGCTGCCGACCACATCGACGTCCTGGGCCAGGCAATCGCGCAGATCCCCGCTGCTCACCGGCGTGACCTGCTGATCCGCTCGGACGGCGCCGGCGCCTCTCACGACCTGTTGGATTGGATCACCGAGCAGAACCGCGTCCGTGGTCGACGGGTGGAGTACTCGGTCGGGTTCTCCATCACCGCCCCGATTCGCCGGGCCATCGTGACCTGCCCCGAGGCCGCGTGGGGACCAGCGCTCAATCCCTCCGGTGACATCCGGGACGGGGCCGAGGTTGCCGAGCTGACCGGATTTCTCGCTCCCGGGATGCTCGCCAAGTGGCCAGACGGGATGCGGGTCATCGTCCGCCGCGAACGACCCCACCCCGGCGCCCAGTTGTCGATGTTCGAGGAGATCGACGGGTGGCGCTACCAGGCGTTTGCCACCAACACCACCACCGGGCAACTGCAGTTTCTTGAAGCACGGCATCGGGCGCACGCCCGGGTAGAGGACCGGATCCGTCACGCCAAGGACACCGGTCTTGGCCGTCTGCCCTCACGCGAGTTCGCGCTCAACCAGGCCTGGTTGGTGGCGGTGATGCTCGCCGCAGATCTGGTGGCGTGGACACGGATGCTGGCCTGTACCGGCGAGGCTGCGGTTCTGGCCTTGTGCGAGCCCAAAGCGCTGCGCTACCGCTTCCTGCACGTCGCAGCCCGGCTGACCCGTAGCGGCCGGCGACGCCGGGTGAAGATCCCCGAAACGTGGCCCTGGGCCACCGCCATCGTCGCCGCGTTCAACAAGATCGCCGCGATCCCCAAACCAGCCTGATCTCACCTGCCCGCCCTCGACATCACCACCCGGAGACCCGCCCACCGGCAGCGCCAGCCGGCACCCCCGCACGCCCTTACGCGAAAACAAGCCCGCCGTCACCCGACAGCAGCAGTCACACCGGCCCGTGAATCAGCGGGGCTAGACCGACTGATCAACTCAAGACCGGATCCGAGCTGGGTCTGCTCGGCGTGGGGATCGTCGAGGGTGTCGGTGACGTACATTCCCAGGCCTGCCGGTGGGAGGCTGGCTCCAAGATCGGCGAGTAGGTCGGTGGCTCGTAGTTCGGCGACGGCGAATGGGCCCGTCTGGAGCTCGAATCCCACAATCCGCTCGGCGAGCTGGCTTACTGCCCCCGCAACGGCTCCCTGCCCGTCTCGCTCGGCCACTCGGGCCGCGACGTGCTCGATGATCGTGTGTAGGAATGTGCCCGTGCCCATCGCGGGGTCGGCCACGACCACATCCGGGTCTGCGAATCCTGCGGTTCTACCCAATCGTGTTTCGAGTACTTCTTCGGTGAGGCGGACCATTTGCTCGACCACTTCACGTGGTGTGTAGTACGAGCCGGATTTTTGCCGCAGCTGCGGGTCGTAGACGTCGAGGAAGGTTTCGTACAGGTGGAGATAGGTGTCGCGGCGGCCGGCGCGGACCTTCGGCCACTGCACGGCGTCGATGACACGCACCAGGAGGTCGATGGTGACCTTGAAGTCAGCTGCGACGTAGTCAGTCAGCAGCTGAAGCGCCCGGGCCATGAGGGAGTGCTGTCCCGCCAATTTCGTGCCCACTGCGTGCAGGCCGCCGGCATCGGCGAGTGTGATGCCTTCGGTTCGGGCAAGGAGGAGGGCAAACGTGACGGTCTGCGCGTAGCCGTCGGCGAAGGTCGCGTCGTCAGCGGTCGGAAATAGCAGGTGTCGCCAGTCCCTGGCGAGTCCATGGAATGGCTGATCTTCGCGTCGAGCTCCTGCCTTGATCTTGCGCTGCTCGGTGGCGAGCTGGTCCAAGACTTCACCGCGCAGAAGTCGAGTCAGCGGCGCGATAGCCCGAACAAGAGCGATCACGCTGGTGATGGGCGCTGGCTCCCACCGCAGGAAGTCGGTCAGGAACTGCTCGAACTCTGCGGGCGCGGAAAGCTCCGCTCCAGCCGTGCGGAGCGGCCCGCCGGCAAGGTGTATCGGATCTCCGACCGGCTCGCTATCTCGGTAGAGCCGCCATTCCGTGCCATTGGTGTAGATCAGGTTCGGCAGGTCCTTCTGCCTCGTCCACTGTCTGAGGTTGTGGCCTCGCATGGAGTCCGGGTCCAAGTTGGCACCAGGCTTCTTGACTTCGACGTACCCAGTGATCGCACCGCCGACGCTGATCGCGTAGTCGGGACGAACTCCACGGTCGTCGTCGCGGACCTCGTCGTGTGGGACCACATCCAAGGAAAGGTGCTCGCCAGCGGCGGCGAGTAGCTGTTCGATCGGAGCCCGGATCGCTGCTTCTGCCTCACCCGGACCGGCCAACTTGGCTTTGCAACGCTGCCCGAACTCCGAAACAGCAGTAGTGAGCCAAGGCGATGACACGTGAGCAACCTTTCAGGATGCAAGCGGTGGGGTTGCTCCGATTGTCCTTCATTCCCCGTCGGGAAGTTCGTGGACGCACCGCTAGAGACTGCCTATTCTCGCGCAACGACTGGGCTTAGAGTATTCGCCGAGCCTGACAGTCGAAAATGCTATATTTCTCTTGTTGCGGATTCGTGCGCTCAAAAACCCGGTCACAGACCGGGTTTTCGTCATTTCGCCCGCCGCAACCTGCTGGCCATGACGCTGGCAGTCCGCGCCTAGGCGCAATTCAGGTCGCTGGCCAATACCTGGCCGCGGCACTCAGCCTGGCAATCGGCCAGGTGTGGCATCTCTCCACCATGACGGGAGGTTGCGATATGCAGGTTCTCGACATCGTCGACAAGCTGGACCTCGCGGCCGTCCTGCTCCTTGGGGCCGGGCACTTTGTGCTCCGCCTCCTTCCCTTGATCTCGGATCGCGTTAACGCACGCGCCATCCGACTGATTGAGGCGAAGAAGAAGCAGGACGACTAGGAAAAATCGCACCTAACACTCTCGTAGGGAGAAGTCTGCCGTTCTAATGTTGTCGTCGTTTACATTGCGGCCAAGTCGAAGGCGTGCTGCCGGCGCGCGTCTAAGATGCCCCAGATGGGCTTCTCTGACCGCAAGGCGTCGATTGTCGCCGAGGCGTACCGCCGAACGAAGAGTCACGTCGCCTACCTCGACGAGTCCTATCAGGCGCCGGACCCGATAGAGCACCACCGCAAGACGTTCTACCTCTTCACCGCGGTTGTTGTTGCTCAAGATGACATGGACGAGTTGCGTGGAGGGCTTCTCGAGATTGCGGGCTCGCCGCACTGGCACACCACCGAGGCTCTGCTCACGGCAGGAGGGCGACGGGCCACTGAGGACATGCTCGGGTATCTCGCTGACGGGAAGGAGACCTGCGTGATTGCCCATCAGGTGTCCGTAGACCCTGTCGACCATGATGCAGAAGACGCTCGTCGCGCCTGCTATCGATCGTTAGCGGAAGAACTCGCCGCTGGCCGAGCCGGCAGTTGGAGCCCTATAGAGTTGCTCATCCTCGAAGAGCGCAACCAGAGCAACTTCCGGAATAAGGATGACAAGAACCACAAAGAACTGATCCGCGAAAATCGAGTCCCACGAAACACGCGACTCCTGCAGACCTCTCCAAGTGCCGAGCGGCTGCTGTGGCTTCCAGATCTCGTGTCATCCGCGTTCCGCCGAACCATCACTCACACAGACGGAACCGACGAGATCTTCGAGATCGTGAAGCCTCAAGTGCATTTTCTTGAGGCCGGGGACTAGATGAGGTGTAAAAAAAGAGCAGCCCCTGGCTGCCGTAGCTACACCTAGGGGCCTGGCCGACTGTCGGGGCGTAAGCC
Source organism: Dietzia sp. WMMA184 (assembly GCF_002441635.1). Lineage (NCBI taxonomy): Bacteria > Bacillati > Actinomycetota > Actinomycetes > Mycobacteriales > Dietziaceae > Dietzia > Dietzia sp. WMMA184. The sequence goes on from NZ_NXEI01000006.1 coordinate 58,027, forward strand.
CAGAGGGCCGACTCATTGCTCACCTGTATGTTATCCAAACTGCGGAGCATTGTCACGTCGTCGTTCGCACGCACTCCTGAGCCAGTTGCGTCCGGCGTTCACTACTGAGGAACTACCTCAGTTCCCGTGCGTCCGCCGGAGTCGCGCATCTGGCGGGACCTATCGGCGTTTGTGCGGAAAGTGTGAGCTTCCGGAGCACTCCACCGCCACCTGGCGCCGGAGACATCCGCCAGATAGCGGTTCGGTTCACATCGTCGGCACGTGAGGCTCCGCCTCGTCCCTTTTGGGTACACCGGTGCGGGACTCCCTGGTGCGCGCAGTTCCGGCTGTTTCGCAGGGTCGGGTCGCGCGTTTTGATCCCGGTTCCTCTGGGGTCCAGGGTTCAGGCAGCGGCTCTGTCATTGGCCGGCCGGGTGCCCGGATGCTGTTGATTCCTCGAGGTGGGGAATGGGCCGGCTCGGCGGGGGTCCGCTTCCGGCGGCGTGTGGTGCGGTAGAAAAAGCAGAACCCCGGCCGTGTGATCGGCCCTCCGAAGAGGACTACAGGGACGGTTCCGGGGTGTTCAGCACTGATATTACATGGCGGAGGTGGGCGTGGCCAGCACGAGCAGTTGGGCGTTCTATGAGCGCCACTTTGCCCGGTCGCGGTTGCAGCACTACCTCGTGCACACCGGAGGCAACGAGGTGGCGGCGATGGAGCTGTATCGGTGGAACGCCGCGATCTCTGGCGCCTTTTGGCAGTCGTTGGCCTACTTCGAAGTAGCGTTTCGCAACGCTCTGGATGAACGCATGAGCGAGCGTCACGCGCTTCTTGGGCGTTCGGGCCACTGGGTGTTCGACGATGCTCGTGAATTGGGACGTGATGCCATCGGGCCGGGTAAGCATCGTCAGCCGTACAAGGACATTGCCGAGAGCATTGGCCGGGTGAAGAGGAACCGCAAGCCGCTCAGCGCCGGCCAGATCATCTCAGAGCTTCCGTTCGGGTTCTGGCACCAGATGGTCTCCCGGCGCCAGATGTTCCTCTGGCCGGATGTCGCTGGTGCGTTCGCCTATGCGCCCAGGCGTGACCAAGCGACGATCCAGGATCCGGTGAAACGGTTGCGCGAGTTCCGAAACCGGATCGGCCACCATCACCGGGTGTGGTCAGAGGATATCCAGTCGCGTTACGACGATCTGCTGAGCGTGGCTGGCTACTTGGACCCTGATCTGGAGAGATTCATCGACGAGCGGAGCCAGGTGCCTGGTCTGCTCACGTGGCAGATCTGATTCGCCGCATCGGGTGCGCGCTCATCGATGTGGGTCACTGGCCGGGGCTGGCGGGGGAGATGTAGCGGTACCACCAAGGTGCGAGTGAACCCCCGATGGGTCGGCCGAGTTCGGCGGCGGTGCAGCCGCCGGTGACGTGCGTCTGTCGAAGGCGGTCAGTGCCGCTTTCAGAAGTTGTCAGCACGGATATCGGAAGTCGTCATCACGACCGGTCGAGGGGACCGACTCGGGTTGTAGCGGTTCGCGTCGATGCTGTGGTCAGGTTTCGTCTCGGGCGCGGCGCAGTGTCGCGTACATTGCCGAGCGGGATAGGCCACTGATTTCGCATAGCTGATTGGCGGAGTAGTCGCCGGATTCGTAGTCCGCGAGCAAGCGTTTGCGCTGCAGGGCAGATAGCTTGGGCTGTTTGCCTTTGAGTCGGCCGGCCTTTTTCGCCTCGGCCATGCCTTCACGGGTTCTGGCGCGGATGAGGTCGGATTCGAACTCGGCCATCAGCGACAGCATGCCGAAGAACAGCTTGCCCGTCGGGTCGGCTGGATCGTGGATCGATCCGCCGATGCTCAGCCGGGTCCCTTTCGCCTGGAGTTCGTCGGCGATGGCGCGAAGGTCCACGGCGCTTCGGCCGAGGCGGTCGAGTTTGGTCACGATCAGGGTGTCGAACTCGCGGCACGCGGCCAGCGCCTCACGCAGTCCGGGGCGGTCGCGGTTGCGGCCGGTGAACCCGCGGTCGGTGTAGATCTTTGTCGACGCCGAGGCGTGTGAGGGCTGTGCGTTGCGCACGCAGATCTTGGCCCTGGGTTGAGCATCGGGCGTACCCGACGAGCATTCCGTCCATCACAGAACGGTAGGCCGTCAAGGGCAGCCTATGCCGGACCAACATGCAGGACGGTTAACCAGCACGATTTTTCATGCCTCCCGCGCAGGCCACGTTCAAGCCTGGCCCGCACTTTGTTGTGCTGGTGGGGGATCGTCAAACAGGACACCGGTCGGAGTGAGGTAGGAGCAATGTCAGGGGTCATCCTGTTGCTCTGGGTCGTGGACGTCGACACCTGCACGTACGCCAGTTCAATGCTCCGAAAGTTGGACCCGGACGGCCGAGGTGGGCCTCGAATAGTGGGCTCTACATGTGGGGCGCATTTCCGGGCCGCCATCGATAGGGGACCGGGTTTGACGGAAACCGTCCCAGAACCAAGGAACTGGGACGGTTGTTGGAGGTCGATGTATGAGAGTGGGCGACATCTGATCCGGCTGGCCATTGGGGGGCCAGGCTCCGAGGAGGTCTACAGGACGTGGGCCAGGGGCTGGCGTTGGCACGCACACAATCTCCCGCGACTCACCCGGGTCAGGGCAGTAGGTTCCAGTACTGTTTTCGGGCGGGCATGGCGTGGATTATCAGCTGCTCACCACTTTTGAAGATGAGCACAATGGTCTCGAGCAAGCGGGCGCGCGTGTCGAAGCCCAGTGGCAGTTCACGATGCGGCCAGTCATCGTCTGCAAGGGGTTCGATCCACTGGGGCCAGTCGGCTGTCTGGATCGCGTCCTCGGGCTTGACGCCGTGTTTGAGTGCGCTGTTGTGGACCTTCACGCAGCAAAATTTGCCAGGGCGCGTCGGATCGCTTCCGAGCGTGACAGGTGCTCTTTAGTGGCCATCTTGTCCAGCACTTCGAGTTCCTCGGCGGTGAGGCGTACGGCTACGACCTGCATCGGTTCAGCGCCGCGACCGGGACGTCCGCGTCCGCGTCGTTTCAATTCTTCGACGTCATAACCGGCTTCAGCTTCGTCTGCCCACTCCTGGATCTGTTCGTCTGTGACCATGCGCAAATCGTATAACGAAAATAGTTGGGAGGGTAGTTGATCAGGGGCGTGAGCGTAGGGGAGTGGTTCGCTGCGAGTGTCAGGCCGAGCTCGTCGGTGTCCTGCCGAGAAGGTTTCATGAGGCGCCGGATGTCGCTATCGGCTCAAGAGATGCCATCGGTGTTGGCGTTCGCCGTTTTGTGGCGGCGTTCTATCGACGCTCTGTGGCGGCCTCCGCTCCCGGCGATGCGGACGAGGGCAGGGCCGGCGAACGTTCCGTAAGCCGATCGGCTACAGGGTCCTTCGTCCGCCTGGGGATACCTGCCCTATACCCTGGATGTGTGTCCTCTTTGAGTTCTGCTCCTGCATCGACGACTCCGGTTGGCCAATTGCGGGCGCGGGGACGTGGCCGCCTGGTTGACCGGCTGACCTGGGGTGTAGCGGTCGCCAACCTGATCGCTCAGATTGGGATCATCGTAACCGGTGGGGCCGTGCGCCTGACTGGTTCGGGGCTCGGTTGCTCCGAGTGGCCGGTGTGTGAGCCGGGAGCGTTCACGCCGCAGTTCCATGCGGCGATGACGTTCCACCCGATCATCGAGTTCGGCAACCGCATGCTGGGCGTCGTCGTCGGCGTCATCGCGCTGGCTATGCTCGTTGCGGTCTACCGACGTGAGCCGACATCCTCACGTTCACCTGCCGTCAAGCGGTTGGCCTGGCTGATCCTCATTGGCGTCGGCCTCCAGGGGTTCATCGGCGGCATCACCGTCTGGGTGGACCTGCACCCGGCGATCGTTGGCTCGCACATGCTCATCTCACTGGCGCTGGTGGCGGTGTCGACCTACCTGCTGGTCTGCTTGCGTAGTCCTGATGGCCAGGCCGTCCCTGTCTCCTCGCCGTCCGCCCGCGTCCTGGGGCTCGCGATGAGCACCGTCGGCGTGCTTCTTCTCGTACTCGGGGTGGTCACTACTGGCGCCGGCCCGCACTCCGGGGATGCCACCGAGCCTTACCGCTGGGCACTGGACCCGGCGTTCGTCTCGCGCCTACACGCGCTAGCTGTGTGGGTCTTCGTGGGGCTCGTCGTCGTCGGGCTTCTCCTCGCCCGGCGAGAGCAGAACCAACGGGCAGTGCGGGCGTGGGGATGGCTGCTGGCGATCACGCTGGCGCAAGGTGCGGTCGGATACGTCCAGTACTTCACCGGACTGCCCGAGCTGCTCGTCGGGATCCATATGCTCGGCTCGGCACTCACCGTCGTGACTCTGGTGTTCGCGGTGAGCTCGCTGTCCACACGCGAACCCGCACCCTCATCACGGCTTACCCCATACGACGACACTCTGGCCGCGCTTGCCGCTGTCGGCCAGACGACGACGGGCGTACACGCAGAGGACGCGCTGACGACGGACACGCCGACGGTGGACAGCCGGCCCGCCGGCCCCGCGGAGTGATCCCGGTCCTGCTCCGGCTGGCGGGGGCGGCTGCGGCCGGCGCGCTGCTGGCCGCCTCGTTCCCTCCGGTCGGTCTGTGGTGGGCGGCGCTCCTCGCGATCGCCCTCCTCGTCGTCGTCCTCTCCCCGGTGCGCGGGACGGCGCCCCGCGCGCGGACGGGCGCCCTCCTGGGGTTCGTGGCGGGGTTGATGTTCTTCCTCCTCCTGGTCCCGTGGGTCGGCCTGTACGTGGGGGCCTACGCCGCCTGGGGTCTGTCCCTGGTCGAGGCGCTGTACCTCGCCGCCTTCGGTGCCGGGGCGGTGCCGGTCCTGCGGACGGGCCTCGCACCCGGGCGCCGGGCCGGACTGCGTGCGACTGGCGCGGTCCTCGGCGTGGCCGGCTGGTGGTCGGTCTGGGAGTGGGTCCGCTCCTCCTGGCCGTGGGGCGGCTTCCCGTGGGGGCGGCTGGCGTTCGGTCAGGCCGACGGCCCGCTCCTGCCCCTGGCCTCGCTCGGCGGGGCCCCGCTGCTCGGGTTCGCCGTAACCTCGCTCGGCGCGGCCCTCGGGATCGCGTGCCTGCTCCTCGCCCGCAGGGACCGACCTCTCCGGGCGGTGGCCGCGCTGGTGTCCGTCCCAGCGGTCACGGCCGGCCTCGTCGCCGGCGGCGCAGTCACCGCTTCGGCGGCCCTCTCGACCGGCTCGTCCGCCGTCGAGGTCGCCGTCATCCAGGGCAACGTCCCCCGGCTGGGCCTGGACTTCAACGCCCAGCGTCGCGCGGTCCTCGAGAACCACCTAAGCGTGACGGCCGGGTACGCCGACGAGGTCGAGGCCGGCCTCCGCGCGCGACCCCGGTTCGTCGTGTGGCCCGAGAACGCCTCGGACATCTCCCCGCTGGCCGACCGACGTGCGGGCGCCCAGATCAGCGCGCTGTCCCGGCGGCTGGGGGCGCCGATCCTCGTGGGCACCGTCCTGCCGACCGGGGACGGGCCCGAGACCACCAACTCGTACCTGGTCTGGGACGGCAGCTCCGTAGACCCCGCCGCAGACCCGGTCGTCGACCGTCACGACAAGAGGTACATCCAGCCATTCGGCGAATGGCTCCCGCTACGCGAACCGCTGGAGAAACTGTTCCCCATCGCGCGCAGTGCCGGCCACTTCATCCCCGGAGACGGCGACGGACTCGTCACCGCGGCTGGAGTGGGCCTGGGCGTGGCGATCTGCTTCGAGATCGCGTTCGACGCCGCCGCCCGCGAACCGGTGGCCCGGGGCGCCCAGATCCTCACCGTGCCCACCAATAACGCCACCTTCGGCCGGTCGCCCATGACGTACCAGCAGCTCGCCATGTCCCGGGTGCGGGCCGTGGAACACCGCATCCCCGTCCTCATCGCCGCCACCAGCGGGGTGAGTGCGGTGATCGGGCCCGACGGCCGGGTCCGGCAGGAGACCGGCATCTTCGAGCCCGCGGTGCTGGCCGCGCAGGTCGAGGTGGGGGCGGCCGGTACGCTGGCAACCCGACTGGGCGGCATCCCACAGGCGGTGTGCTGTCTCATCGGGCTCGCCGGGCTGGCCTGGGCGCTCATCCGTGCCCGGCGGCGGCTCGGAAAAGACTTCGAGGAGATGTAAGTGACCGATCCGTTGACGCCCGCCGGTGGTGTCCCGTCCGCGCGGACGCTGGTGATCATCCGACCTACGACGAGCGGGAGAACCTCCCGGGGGTCGTGGAGCGGCTGCTCGCCGCGGCTCCGGACGTGTCGGTCCTCATCGCGGACGACAACAGTCCCGACGGCACGGGGGAGGTAGCGGACCGGCTCGCCGCCGAGGACACGCGGAGGCGGATCACAGTCATGCACCGCGCCGGCAAGAACGGGCTGGGCGCCGCCGTGAAGTGCCCCCAGCGCTGGCCGAATCCGGAGGTCAGCGAACCGCTGGTCGGTATCGCTGCCTGCGGACGACGCGCGGTCTCCTCGGTGAGTGCGAGTCAGTTGGTGCTTGGCCCTTGCTGTAGTGCCTTCTCGGCGCGCAGTTCGGCACCTTCGTCTGCCGTGGCGCGGTGGGCATAGTGTCGCGTTTGTCTGCTGCTGGAATGCCATCTGCGGCCGAGGATGAGGAGTACGACGAACAGCATCGCCTCGCCCGCGGCCAAGGCGATGGCACTACTGACTTGCTGAGCGTGAAGAAGGTCAGGGATCCACGGCAGGTTGAGATCGCTGTACCAGGACTCGGCGAGGATCGTTTGCGAGTTGATCAGCATGATCCCGAAGAGGATGTGAACTGGCATTGAACCGAGGAGCACGAAGAACTTGGTGCGAGGAGTCACAGGCTTTGGGGCGGTGGCCGGGGTCGGCACCGTGCTTTCTGAACCTTTCCGTAATCAGAGTGCGTCGAAGCGACTTAGCGAGACATCGAATGTGGCTTCCGGCCCATGAGGCAGACGCGCGCCCGGGCCGACAACCATTGTCTCGTAAATCTGTAGGTTGTTAAGGCGATGCCGCAACAGTTCAGCAGACGCTGTATAGTTCAGCAAATGCTGACTCTTGTCTCTCGTGTGGATGTGATGAACCGGTTAGGGCGGGCGATGGCCGACCCGACACGGTCCCGGATACTGCTGACCTTGCTACAGCAGCCGACCTACCCGGCGGAGCTGGCCCGGGACTTGGAGCTGACACGGTCGAACGTGTCGAACCATCTGGCATGCCTGCGCGACTGCGGGATCGTTGTCGCCGTGCCCGAAGGTCGCCAGACCCGGTACGAGATCGCAGATCCGCACTTGGCGCGGTCGCTGTCCTCCTTGGTCGAGGTCACCCTCGCGGTCAACGAAAACGCCCCCTGCTTGGAGCCCGGCTGCTCAGTGCCGGGTTGTCGCGCCACGGAGGTGCAGGCGTGATCCTGTCCTCGGCCCTGCAGGCGATCGGCCTGTTCATTGCCACCAATATCGACGACATTATCGTCCTGTCGCTGTTCTTCGCCCGCGGCGCCGGCCAACGCGGCACCACCGCACGCATCCTGGTCGGCCAGTACCTCGGCTTCATCGGCATCCTCGGCGCCGCAGTGCTCGTCTCCCTGGGCGCGGGAGCCTTCCTGCCCCCGCAGGCCATCCCTTACTTCGGGCTGATCCCACTCGGCTTGGGACTGTGGGCCGCGTGGCAGGCCTGGCGCGGGGATGATGATGACGACGACGCAAAGATCGAGGGCAAGAACGTCGCCGTGTGGACCGTGGCCGGCGTAACCTTCGCCAACGGTGGAGACAACATCGGCGTCTACGTCCCCGTCTTTCTCAACGTGGGCCCGGGAGCCGTAGTCGCCTACTGCGTCGTGTTCCTAGTGCTGGTGGCAGGACTGGTGGGCCTGGCAAGGTTCGTCGCCACCCGCCGGCCGATCGCTGAAGTCCTGGAGCGCTGGGAGCACATCCTGTTCCCGATTGTCTTAATCGGCCTAGGCGCCTTCATTTTGATCAGCGGCGGAGCATTCGGACTCTGACAGTGCTGACGCAGCGCCCCTGATTGGCTCTCCCCGCTCAATCTCGTACAAGTATTGCGGCCCCTTAATCGCCTGCGCGTGATATTATCGCTCAATGGCGATTAAAGGGGTCCCGGAGGAGTTGGTCGGCGAGCCCTTCCAGCCGGTTGATTGCGGGGCGTACGCGGCGCTGTTCCATGCTTTGGCAGAGCCGACGCGGTTGGCGATTCTTGAGCACTTGGGCAGCGGCGAGCACAGGGTGCGGGATGTGGTTGATCACATGCACTTGGCTCAGTCCACGGTGAGCAAGCATCTTGCCTGTCTTCGGGACTGCGGGCTTGTGACTGTTCGGATCGAAGGTAGGGCTTCCTGGTTCTCGCTGGCGGACCCAACTCGGTTGGAAGCCCTGATCGAGTCTGCAGCGGCGCTCCTGAGCGCATCAGGGACCACGCTTTCGCTGCGCGAGCACCGCGATCTCCATGATCGCGATGCGGCTCAGTGGACCGAGACTGTCATGCGAGTGCCCCAATTGTCGCAGCCATCCACCAGTCGAGGAAAGGTCTGAAACCACTATGAGTGCTGGACACAGTCACGGACCGAGTTCGGAGGAAGCCGCGTCGGCACCGGACTTCCGTAGAAAGCTCGGCATTGCCTTCGCGCTGGTCTTCTCCATCGTCGTTGCTCAGGGTGTCGGCGCCTGGATCACCGGCAGCCTGGCGCTGCTCGTTGATGTCGTCCACTCATTGACTGATTCCATCGGGCTGCTCGTCGCGCTGGTCGCGGCGGTACTGATGGTTCGTCCCTCAAACAAGCGGCGAACCTGGGGTTTTCGCCGCATCGAGGTCTTGGCGGCCCTCGGCCAGGCACTGCTCCTGGCCGGCGTCAGCGTCTACGCCCTTGTCGAAGCAGTCCAGCGCTGGAGCAACCCTCCAGAAGTCGCGGGTGCAGAGTTGCTGATTTTCGGCGTCGTCGCGTTGGCTCTCAATATCGCTGCCGCACTCGTGCTCGCGTCCAGCCGCGGCGCGAACTTCAACATGCGCGCCGCGTTCCTGGAAGTCCTCATGGACGCGCTGGGAACGCTGGCGGTCATCGTCTCAGCCGTGCTCATCATGACCACCGGGTTTCAGCGTGCCGACACCATCGCCGCTGTCGCTATAGCGCTCATGATCATTCCCCGGGCTTTCCTTCTGGTTCGAGAAACTACCCACGTCCTCATGGAGTTCACCCCGGCTGGCCTCGACCTCGACCGGGTCCGAGCGCACATCCTTGCGATCGACCACGTGCGGGAGGTCCACGACCTCCACGCCTCGACTGTCGCCACCG